>JANNMQ010000615.1:0-1921 GCA_031398045.1 Rubrivivax sp. | reverse complement strand
CTGCGCTGGCCCCGCCCACCGCTGCAGCCTGGTCACCCGCCACCCACACCGTGATCGAATTGCGCGGCAGCTACCCGCGAAACTGCACGCAACGCCTGGAACTGCAGCTCATCGACCGCCAACAGCTCACTGAAGCCCTGTTTGCCAGCCTGTGGCAGCAGCTGGGCGGGCGCTGGCTGGGGCGCGCGGTGCAAGCCGCTGCGCCGCGCGACACGCGGCTTTTGGCACGGCGCTTCAGCCGCACCTGGGGTGAGGTTTTGCGCCCGTTGAACAAAAACTCGGACAACGCGCTGACGCGCATGCTGTACCTGAACCTGGGCGTAGCCGCGATGGCACAAGACCCTGCATCCAGCACCGCAGAATTGGCCGGCCGCGAGGTGCTGCGCTGGCTGGCAGAAAACGGCATCGACAGCAACGGCGTGGTGATGGACAACGGCTCGGGCCTGTCGCGCAGTGAACGCATCTCACCCTGGCAGCTGGCGCAGATGTTGAAGGTGGCCTACAGCGCACGTTACGCCCCTGACCTGCTGATGAGCCTGCCGGTGCCCGGTGTGGACGGCACCCTGCGCAACCGCCTGAAAGAAAGCCCTGCGGCCGCCTGGGCACGGCTGAAAACCGGCACCCTGCGCAACGTGGTTGCGCTGGCGGGTTACGTCACCAGCGCCGACGGCCAGGCCTGGGCGGTGGCGATGATGCTGAACCACGACCACGCGTCCCGCGGCCGCCCGGTGCTGGACGCCCTGATCGACCACATCGCGCGCCACGGGCCGCACCCACGCCTGCAGCCCGACGACGCGGTAGGCCCGCAGGGCAGCGGGCCTTGACCCACTGGGCGTTGTCTGCAAGCCCGTCTGCAAGGGAAGCGCAGCAACACCCCGCGTCAATGGATGGTGGCGCAACAGCGCAGCAGGGTGCTGCGCAGTTTTTCTGCATCGATGGGTTTGGTGAGAAAGTCGTTCATGCCCGAACGCAAGGCTTCTTCGCGTTCGCTGACCAGTGCAGCGGCCGTGAGGGCGATGATGGGCAGGTCGCGGCCAGCATCGATTTTGCGCAGCTCACGCGTGGCTTCGTGGCCGCTCATCACCGGCATCTGCACATCCATCAGCACAGCGTCAAAACGCTGGCCGGCCACGGCGGCATCGTCGACGGCTTGCACGGCTTCGCGGCCATCGTGGGCCTGCGTCACCTGCACGCCCCAGCGTTCCAGCATGGCCACTGCAATCAACATGTTCACGGGGTTGTCTTCCACCATCAGCACCCGCATGCCCTGCAGGCTCTGCAAGCCCTGGCGCGGCGCTGGCGCCACCACCGCCTGGCTGCCGGGCAGTGGCAGTTCAGCCCAGAAAGTGCAGCCCTGGCCCAGGTCGCTGACCACACCCACCTGGCCCCCCATCAGCACGGCCAGTTCGCGGTTGATGGACAAGCCCAGCCCGGTGCCGCCAAAACGCCGCGTGGTGGACTGGTCACCTTGTGAAAAGGGCTTGAACAGTTGCACCTGCGTGGACTGCGCGATACCCGGGCCGGTGTCATGCACCTCGATGCGCACCCGGTCTGAAGGTGGCCCTGAGGGCTGGCCCTGGCTGCCAGCAACCTCGGCCCCCAGACGCTGCACCCGCACGCGCACCTGCCCCGAGGGTGTGAACTTGAGTGCGTTGGTGATGAAGTTGCTGATGATCTGTCGCACCCGCAGCGGGTCGCCCAGCACGCGGCCCATCGCAGCCGGGTCGATATCGAAGTGCAAGCTCAGTTGGCTGGCCGCTGCCAGCGGCGTGTAGGTGGTCTGCAGCGCCAGCAACAGCTTGCCGAGGTCAAAGACGGTGGCTTCCAGCAGCAACTTGCCGGCTTCAATCTTCGACACGTCGAGGATGTCGGTGATGATGCCGGCCAGCGACTGCGCGCTTTCGCCGATCTGTTCCAGGTA
>JANNMQ010000545.1:0-2245 GCA_031398045.1 Rubrivivax sp. | reverse complement strand
CGCTACAAAGGCACCAACTGGGACCAGAGCCCCATCTTCAAGCGTGTTTATGCCGAAGAGTTTGGCCAGTTTGGCGGTGAACCTTTTGGCGCCATCGTGGGTGACTACCACTTTGACCAGAGTGCACCCGATGTGGAACTGTTGGGCGAGATGGCCAAGATTGCCGCAGCGGCCCACGCGCCTTTCATCACCGGTGCTTCGCCCACCTTGATGCAGATGGACAGCTGGCAGGAGCTGGCCAACCCGCGCGATCTAACGAAGATCTTTTCCACACCCGACTATGCAGCTTGGCGCTCGCTGCGCGACTCCGAGGACAGCAAGTACATTGGCTTGGCCATGCCGCGGTTCCTGGCCCGGCTGCCCTACGGAGCGCGCACCAATCCGGTTGAAGCATTCAATTTTGAAGAAGACACCGGCTCGGCCGATCATGGCAAATACACCTGGGCCAACGCGGCCTATGCCATGGCCACCAACATCAACCGCTCGTTCAAAGAGTCGGGCTGGTGTTCACGCATCCGCGGCATCGAGTCGGGCGGCGCCGTGGCCAACTTGCCCACGCACAGCTTCCCCACTGACGACGGTGGTGTCGACATGAAGTGCCCGACCGAAATTGCCATCGAAGACCGGCGCGAGGCCGAACTGGCCAAAAACGGCTTCATGCCGCTGGTGCACCGCAAGAACAGCGACTTTGCCGCATTCATTGGCGCGCAGTCCATGCACAAGCCGGCCGAATACGACGACCCTGACGCCACGGCCAATGCCAACCTGGCCGCAAGGTTGCCCTACCTGTTCGCGACCTGCCGTTTTGCGCATTACCTGAAGTGCATCGTGCGCGACAAGATCGGCTCTTTCAAAGAACGCGACGAAGTGCAGCGCTGGTTGCAAGACTGGGTGATGCAATACGTGGACGGCAACCCTGCCACGTCGTCTGAATCCACCAAGGCCAAGAAGCCTTTGTCTGCAGCCGAAGTGGTGGTTGAAGAAGACCCGTCCAACCCGGGCTATTACAGCTCCAAGTTTTATCTGCGCCCGCATTACCAGCTTGAAGGGCTGACGGTCTCGCTCAGGCTGGTATCCAAGTTGCCTTCCGCCAAGGCAGGCTGACCACCGTTTCTTACCCCGTCGTCCCCCGCGGCTGCGCGGGGGAGCGCCTGCTGTCAGGGGCGCATTTGCAGCGTCAATCGCCCGCATCTGGGCAACACAGGAGAAACCACCATGGCTATGGACATGTTTATTCAGATCGGCGCACTCAAGGGTGAGTCGAAAGACAAGGTGCACAAAGAGAAGACCGATGTGCTGGCCTGGAGCTGGGGCATGAGCAACTCCGGCAGCGCGCACGTGGGTGGTGGTGCTGGCGCCGGCAAGGTCAACGTGCAAGACCTTTCGTTCACCAAGTATGTCGACAAGACCACGCCCGACCTCATGCTGGCTGCTTGCAATGGCAAACACTTCCCCGACGCGATGTTGATCGTGCGAAAGGCCGGCGAAAAACCGCTGGAATACATCAAGATCAAGTTGGAAGACGTGCTGATCAGTTCGGTGTCCACCGGTGGCTCGGGCGGCGAAGACCGGCTGACCGAGAACGTGACCTTGAACTTCGCCAAAGTGTCTTTCATCTACAAGCCGCAAAAGGCCGATGGATCGGGTGATGCCGACATCACGATGACCTGGGACATCGCGGCCAACACCAAAGAGTGAAGCTCTGTCGGCACCGTCAGCCGGTGCCGATAAGTGCTTAGCCATTCCTGCCGCGATTGAACAGCTGCTCGCCAAATTGGTGAGGTGCTGAAGCTGTCTTGTTTTTCAACGTGGCGACTTCGTGTGCGTTCTGCTGCCGGTAGTCGAGCTGCTTGCCCAGGTGCAGGCATGAACGGCCTGCACAGCAGGGTGGCCGCACGGGCTTCACAGTGCCCACTCAAGGACTCGATTGAGCCATGCCTCTCTCCCCCGCTGCAGAACAAGCCGTTAAAGCCGGTGACGCCCGCCAGGCGCTGAAACTGCTGACAGAGCAGGTACGGGCTCATCCGCAAGACGCGAAGTTGCGTGTTTTCATGTTCCAGCTGCTGGCGGTGTTGGGCCAGTGGGACCGCGCCTTGAACCAGCTGCAGGTGGCCTCGGAACTGGACGCCGGCACTTTGGCCATGGTGCAGACTTATCGCGAAGCCGTGCACTGCGAGACGCTGCGCTTGCAGGTGTTTGCGGGCCACAAGGTGCCGATGCTTTTTGGCGAACCCGAAGCCTGGGT
>JANNMQ010000994.1:0-5313 GCA_031398045.1 Rubrivivax sp. | reverse complement strand
CTGGGTTGAACAGTTGGCCCAGGCCCAGTTTCAGCCGGCCCGCACCCTGGCGCCCGCGCTCAGGTTTGGCCTGCTCGACCACGCCGCCCTGATGTACAGGCCCGCTGCAGATCACGACAGGCAGCAGCAGCTGGCCTTGCGCGCCGTGGGCGCCGCACGACAGCGCCATCAGCAACCCTACACGGCAAAGAACTTCAAGGACATCCTGCGCCTGTGTGACGTGCACACCGTCGACCACCTGTCACCGGTGGGTGCCACGCCTTTGATGCTGGCCGCGCGTGCGGGCAACGCAGCGCTGGTGCAAGCGCTGCTGGCCAAAGGTGCCGACCCGAAGGCTGAAGACGGGTTTGGACAGACGGCCTGGCAGCAGGCGGTGAGCCGTGCGATGGAAGACCCGGATTTTGCAAAGGGCGTGTGGGCGTCAGTGTTTGAGCTGCTGGCACCTGCCGTGATCGATGTGCAGGTTGATGGCCGGCTGGTTCGCATCGAACGCCACCAGGGCGAGTACTGGGTTTTGACACTGATGCTGGCCGGCTTGAAGACGCAGTGGTCGGAGTGCACCTTCAGGGCGCAGCCTTACTGGAAGTATGGCGAAGGCTATTTTGCTGAGCAACTGCACCAGGTTCTGGACAACCTGCCCGCCCATCTGTGGCGCGAGCAACGCCGCAAACGCAGCTATCTCAACCAGGTGCTGGCGCGGGCCGAACTCGACAGCGCCTACAAGCCGGCGCGCAAACTCTGGGCCCGAGCCCGCAACGGCCACTACCTGCCCAACCCGGCACTGCAGTTGCGCAAAGGTGAGGGCTGGCATCCGGTGTTTGAGGCCCTCAAACTTGACTGGATCGAGCGCGGCAGCGGTCGCCAGGGCATCCCTGGCGCAAGCCCGGCCGAAGCGGTGGCCAGGCTGCAGGCGCGCTTGGCAGGGGCGGACGAAGAGTTCTTCTGACACACGGGCTCCAGCAGGCAGTAGGGCACGGCGCCTGCGGCAGCAGAAGCCGCGTCGCGGTTCAGCCCATCAAGGGTGGGCACCAGGGGTGCTGCGGCCGATCGGGGGCCGGCATTGCAAGAAGAGAAGGCGGATTGCGAGATTGCGCCCCTTTTGCGTTTCCCACGCGGAACGGCAGTCGGCAGCTACCACCGGCCGATACCTTGAACTCACAAGAACGGGTTCACCACCGTCAGCCCGTCCAGCCGCTGCCCATGCTGCAAGTCTTCACTCAGCAGCGTCTTGCAGCCTGAAACCAGCGCGCTGGCAACGATCAATGAGTCGTAGAAGCTCAACCGCCAGCGTGCTTGCACGTCCAGCGCGCGGTGATAGAGCGCTTCGTTGGCCGTCACCTGCACCAGCGGCGCCAGCACCACTTCCAGGTAGCGCCGCGCGGCTTCAAGGGTCAGCGCCACCTGGGCCTTATGCAAGGCAACGTTCAGGCATTCCTGCACCACTTGGGTGCTGATGCAGCCGTTGCCCAGCAGCAGTGCGTCGCGGACGATGCCCTCCCCGACGCCTGAATGCATCGCGGTCCATCAACCCCCAGCCGGCCGCGTGAACCCCGCTTCGATCCAGCGCAGTGCGCTGGCGCTATTGAGTTTGAAGCCGGCACTTACTTTGACTTGCGCTACCTGTTCGCCGCCGTTGTTGACTGCTGCCAGCAACGCGTGCGGGTCGAACTCATCAGGCACGATGTCCAGTATCACGGTGTAATCGACAGAGCCGGCACTCACATTCACTTCTTTGTGTAAAGTGGCTTGCAGGTGCTGTTCATGCCGGCGCACCACTTCATGGGCGGTTTTCACCAGCGTGTTGAAGGCATTGGTGTCGAGCGGTTTCGGGTTTTTCTTGTCACGGCCCATGGTCCACGGGCCTGTGAGTGCGGGCTCACTTTGACCGTCGGGTGTCATCGATACCGCCCAGCCCTCGTCGTCTTCGTTTTTGATCACCTGCGCGGTCCAGCCGTTGTCACGCCAGCGGCGGGGCTCGTGGATGGGTTCATTGTCGGCTTCGGTGGATTCAATGGTGCTGTTCATGGGCCAGATGCTACGCGGCGGCACAGCTCGCCGCCCTTCGCTGCGATGATGCAGACCCCGGGCGCGCGCCGCCCATCCACCCAGCGGACGGTGCAGCATTGACCAAACAATTGAACTTTGAAGTCCGTGGCGACCACGTCACGCTAGACCACCTGTTGAAGCTGACCGGCCTGGCCCCCAGCGGTGGTGCGGCCAAGATGCTGGTGGCGCAAGGCCTGGTGCAGGTGGACGGGCAGGTGGAACTGCGCAAGACCGCCAAGTTGCGGCCGGGTGCGGTGGTGGTGCTGGATGACGTGCACATCACCGTGACGGCGCCACCTGTCTGAAATTTGGCCGCTGACTCGCCAGCGGCCCTTCACACCGGCTGAATCGCAATGCGCCGCGCCGCCACAGCGCTGACCTTTGTTTCGCCACTTTCGCTGCGCGCACGCAGTTGCCCGCAGCCACCTTCCACATCCTGCCCGGCGGAGTGGCGCAGTTTGGTCAAGATGCCGCGCCGGTGCAGCCGCCGCGCCATCTCGGCGGCGCGTTCCCAACTCGGCCGCTGCCAGGGCAGGCCGGGCACGCTGTTGTAGGGAATCAGATTCAGCAGCGCGTACTGGCCTTGCAGCAGTTGCACGATGCCTTCGATCTCGTCGTCGCCGTCGTTCACACCCTGCAGCAGCGTCCATTGGTACTGGATGGGGTAGGCCGTGACCAGGGCATAAGCGGCGCCGGCGGCCACCAGTTCAGCCGGCGTGATGCGCGCGGCGCGTGGCAACAACTGCTCGCGCAGCGCAGGTTTACTCGTGTGCAGGCTCAGCGCCAGCGCTGGGCGCACCTGGCCTTCACGCAGCGCCATCAGGGCCTCGAATGCACGTTCGTCACCCACCGTGCTGAACACCAGGTTCTTGTGGCCGATGTTGCCCAGCGTGCCCATCAGTTCGATGGCCTCGAGCACCGCGACCAGGTTGTGCGCCGGCTCGCCCATGCCCATGAACACCACCTTCTTCACCGGCCGCAGCGTGCGCGCCAGTGCCAGCTGGGCGACGATTTCCGCGCTGCCCAGCTGGCGCAGCAGGCCGCCCTGGCCCGTCATGCAAAAACCACAACCCACGGCGCAACCCACTTGCGTACTGACACACAAGCCGGGGATACGTTCGGGTGTTAGCAGCACGCTTTCAATGGTTTGGCCGTCGGCCAGTTTCACCAGCAACCGTTCTGACCCGTCTTGCGCAGGGTGGCGCTGGTGCAGCGTGGCCAGGCCCGCCAATTCGACCTGAAAAGCGGGCAAGTCGTCGCGTACCCGCTGCGGCAAAAAGTGTTCGGGCTGGCGCCGGCGCGGCCCTTGCGGCAGCGCCTGCACCCACAGGCGCAGCAGGTGTGCCACATGGCGCGGGCCAGCGCCTTGGGACTGCAGGTGGGCAACGAGTTCGGATATCTGGTTCACGGCGCTGGATTGGACCATGCAAGGTGACGGTACGAAGCCAGGTACTACAGCGGCGCGGCCGGCCTGGCCGCGTTACCCGTGAACTGTGGGCCTTCCAGGTTTTGCGCGCCATAGCCGCGGTTCACGTCCAGGCCGGTGATGTGCCAGTCGTGTGCCGGCAGGCGCAGGGGGTGCACCACTGCTTCGTAGGAGCGCATGGGCCACAGCACACCAAACCGGCGTTGGTGCTCAAACGTGTCCACCTCGGCCACAGCGCCACGTGTGCCCTCATAACCTTCCAGCGTGAATCGCACACGGCGGGTGGTGGCGTCGTCGCGGTCGATGCACACCGCCACGCGGTCCAGCGCCACCCGGCCCAGGCCCGGGCGCAGCCAAACCTGCACCACATCACACAGGCGGCCGTTGACACGTTCGGTGCCGCCGGGCTGTACCGCCAGGCCCCGTTCAACCAGCCACAGCGGGCCCAGCAGGAACAGGCCGTAGCTTTCGGCCACCACAGCCGATGCGTCCAGCACTGCGGGGTCCTGGCTGCGTTGGCCGTTGAACCACACCGCAATGTCACCGGGCGATGCCGTGGGGTCGGCAGCGCCGCGCCGCCAGCGCACCTGCTTGCGGCCGGCAGGCCCGGTGTAGGCCTGCGCCACCACGCCGGCATCCGGCAGCAGACGTTCTTGTGACGATCCCCGGTAGCCCTTGTCCACCACCCGCGGCTGGATGCGGTCGATCAGCGGCCGCCACTGGCCGTCGTAGCTGACGTTGATGTCGTTCAGCAGGCGGTAGGCGTCCCAGCCGTGGGCCCGGGCGCTGTCCAGCAGGCGCTGCGCCGCTGCGGCATCGGCAGCCGACGCTGGTGCGGCGGGCTGCACCGCCAGCGGCAGCGGTGACCCGCAGGCCGCCAGCAGCGGCAGGCCCGCCGCACAAAGCAGCCATCGGCGGCGCGACAGGTGGGCGGCCGGTAGAGCGGTATCGGGACCGGGCCGGTGTCGGCCGGTACGCGCGGAAACGACTGCGTATTGATCCAGGGTCATGGGGGCCTCATTCATGCAGGGTCCGGTTCAAGTGCGCCACATGCGCGGCAGTGGTGCTGGCAGCCCCCACGCGGCGCCCCGCCAGCGCTGCCACACCGCGTGCAACAGCTGCATGGCCGGCTCCACCCGCGGCGCCAGCACACGCAGCAGCAGCAGGCGCGGGTCGGGGGCGGTGCAGCCGCTGGTGGCCACCAGCGGCGTGTCGGCTGCCGCCTGGCGTGCCACATCCTGCAGCACCTGCAAGCGCGGCGCCAGCAGCGGCCGGCCGGCCGCAAACCACATCGTTGCCAGTACGCGGTGGCCTGCCAGGCCCAGCGGTGAATTCAGCAGCACGGTGTCACCAGCGGCGATGCGCGCCTGTTCCAGCCACACACCCGGCCAGTGCAGATGCTGCGTGAAACGGCCGCTGTCAAAGTGCGCCTGGCTGGCCGGCAAGCCCAGGGCCAACACGTCCCAGCCCATCATTTCAGCACCGGGCGCCAGGTTCAGCGTCACCTGGTTGAGACCTTCGCAGCCAGGGTGCGCGATGGTTTCCAGCGGCAGCCATTCCAGCCGCGCACCGTCGGCCAGGTGCAGGTTCACCCGCTGCGTGGCCTGTTGGCCCTCGCTGCGGTAGTAGCGTGCAGCACCAGGCGTGGTGATGAGCGCATGGGAGCCGGCGTCCAGCTGCGCGTCCAGCGTCAGGCCGTCGCCGCCCACCAGGCCACCGGGCGGGTGCACCAGCACATGGTGACAGATGGCATCGCCTTCGGGGTACAGGCGCTGCAGCACCCGCAGCGGGCCGCTGTGGCGGTCCAGTGCCACGGTGCGGCCCTGCTGCACGCGGTAGTG
>JANNMQ010000516.1:0-2409 GCA_031398045.1 Rubrivivax sp. | reverse complement strand
TTGTGGCTGGTCGCACGTGGGCTGGGCCGACGCGGGATTCCTGGGTGACGAACTGCCCAGCGATCGCTACCCCAACCAGATGCTGCTGGACAAGGCTTTGCGCAACATCCAGGCCGGCGACATCCTGGTGGCGCACCTGGGCATCTGGTCGCGCAAAGACGCCTGGGCGCCTGCGGTGCTGGAGCCGCTGATCACGGGCCTGAAAGCCCGCGGCCTGTGTTTTGCCACACTGCGTGACCACCCGCAGCTGGGTGCTGCTGCACGCAGCGCACAGTGACCAACAACCACCACACACCGCTGAATATGCAGGGCAACAGGCAGCGCAAAGAGCAGCGCAAAGGGCAACGCAAAGGGCAGGGATGGACAGCTTGACGGCGCTCTTTGCACAAGCCCAGCAATCGTTGTTTGAAAGCCTGGTGCAGCCGCTGCTTTTTGGCCTGGGCCAGGGTAATTTGCTGGAAGACGGCTACCGCGCCACGGGCTGGCTGCTGGTGGGGTTGCTGCAGATCGTCGTGTTGCTGACGGCCTTTGCGGCGCTGGAACGTTGGCGCCCGGTGGAGGCGGTGACCGACCCCGCTGCGGTGCGTGTGGACATGCTCTACACGCTGATCCACCGTCTGGGCTTGTTTCGGGTGGCGCTGTTTTTCACGCTCGACCCGCTGTGGGCCAGCCTGATCGGGGAACTGCGCGTGGCCGGCCTGCCGGCCTGGAGCCTTGACCAGCTGTGGCCCGGCGTCACCGATATGGCCATCATCAGCTTTGCGCTGTACCTGCTGGTGTTCGATTTTGTGGACTACGCCTTGCACCGCGCGCAGCATCACACCCACTGGTGGTGGCAGTTGCACGCACTGCACCACAGCCAACGCCAAATGACGATGTGGTCCGACAACCGCAACCACCTGTTGGACGATGTGCTGCGCGACAGCATCCTGGTGCTGGTGGCCTTGCTGATCGGCATTGCGCCGGGGCAATTCGTGGCGGTGGTGGCGCTGACGCAGCTGGTTGAAAGCCTGTCGCATGCCAATGTGCGCCTGTCGTTCGGGCGTTGGGGCCAGCGCCTGCTGGTCAGCCCGCAGTTCCACCGCCTGCATCACAGCATCGGCGCCGGCCACGAATCAAAAGGCGTGGGCTCGCTGGGCGGGCACAACTTTGCGGTCTTGTTCCCGCTCTGGGACCAACTGCTGGGCACAGCGCGTTTTGACTTGCGCTACGACCCCACCGGCGTGCGTGACCAACTGCAGGGTCGTGACTATGGCCAGGGCTTCTGGGCGCAGCAGCGGCTGGGTTTTGCACGCCTGCTGGGGCGCGGCTGATGCCGGCGCGCGAAGCGCTGCCACGGGTGCCGCATGGCTGAATCGTTTTGGCGCGCCTGCCTCACGTGTTGGCACCCGCGGGTGTTGATGTGGGCTTTGTTGCCGCTGTTGCTGGCCGTGTTTTTGGCTGGCAGCCTGGGCTGGTTTTACTGGGAACAAGCGCTGGACGCCGTGCGTGCCGGCATCGACAGCTTCGGCCCTTCGCAGCAGTGGTTGCGCTGGTTCGACGAGCTGGGGGGTCGTCACTTGCGCACCCTGGTGGCGCCCATCGTCGTGGTGGCCCTTGCCATGCCCATGGTTCTGCTGGTGACGCTGTTGCTGGTGACGCTGGTGGCAGCGCCGGCCTTGGCGCGCCAGGTGGCGCGCAGCCGCTGCCCCGAACTGCAGCTGATGCACGGCGCCAGCCGCGCGCGCGTGTGGCTGTGGACTTGGTTGTGTGCGGGTGTGGCCCTGGTGGCCCTGGCGCTGAGTGTGCCGTTGTGGCTGGTGCCGCCGCTGGTGCTGGTGCTGCCGCCGCTCATCTGGGGCTGGCTGTTGTCGCGCGTGTTGGCCTACAGCGCGCTGGCCTGCCATGCCAGCACCGCCGAACGCCGCCTGCTGCTGCACCGGCACCGCTGGCCGCTGTGGGCCATCGGTTTGGTGTCTGGTTGCCTGGTCAGCTTGCCGTCACTGGTGTGGGTGACCGGTGCACCCGCCCTGGTGGCCGCTCCGCTGCTGGCACCCGTGATGGCCTGGCTGTACACAGCTGTGTTTGTTTTTGCCGCACTCTGGTTTGCACATTACCTGCTGCCGCGCCTGCAGCAGCAGCGGCAGTCCGTAACGACCGCCGCCGCGGTGCAGGCCCCACTGCAGCCCTTATCGGTTGCTCTTCAAGAAAAGATCCCATGAACATCGGCCACATCATCGTTGGTGACGAAATCCTGTCGGGCAAACGCGCCGACAAACATCTGCCCAAGCTGATTGAACTGTTGTCTGCACGCGGCCTGGCTTTGGGCTGGGCGCGGTATGTCGGCGACGACCGCCCGCGCAACACAGCCGCACTGCGCGACGCGTTTAACAGCGGCGACCTCGTGTTCAGCTGCGGCGGCATCGGTGC
>JANNMQ010000479.1:0-11431 GCA_031398045.1 Rubrivivax sp. | reverse complement strand
GGCCCAGCACACGCTCGGCTTCGGTGGTGCGGGCGCTAAGGATGATGATGGGCACATGGCTGCGGTGCGCTGCCGACGCTGCAGTGCCCTGCGACTCTTGGGCACGCAACCTGCGGCAAATTTCAAAGCCGTCAGTGCCAGGCAGCATCACATCCAGCAGCACCAGATCCCAACGCTGGCTTTCTATGCGGCGCAGCGCTTGGTGGCCGTCAGCGGCGTGCTCCACCGCATAGCCTGCAGCTCGCAAATGAAAAGCCACCACTTCGGCCACTGCCGCGTCGTCTTCCACCAACAGCAACTTGGGTGTGCTCATGGCTGGGCTCATGACTGTACTCCGGGGTCAGGGCCATCAGCCCCAACAAGGGTCGGGCTGCAGCGGTGCTGTCTTACAACGGCACCGCTGCAGCCGTGACCCAGGTTACGACACCCGCTGCTTCAGGCCTTGCGCGACACCTTGCGCGTGAAGCCCAGCGCGCCCAGAGCCAACATCACCAAAGCCACGCTGGTGGGTTCGGGCACGTTGGCATTCAGCACTTGAAAGCCGACGCGGAAAATTTCTGTGTTGGCGGCGATGTTGTTGTTGAACACATACCCAGCGCCGGTGGTCAGGCCGTTGTTCGCACTCAGTTCCGAGAAATTAAAGGACACCACGCCGTTTTGGGGTGTGCGCAGGCCGTTGTTGCCCACAAAGGCGGCAGCAGCAGGGTCGGTAGCTTCAGAGCCGGCGTCCCAGATTTCATCGGCGGCCTGTGAGATTTGTGTGATCAGCAGGTTGCCAGCAGCGTCAAACACCTGGTATTCGGTGGGGTTGTCGTTGCCTATGAAATGGTCGTTGCTGGGAATGACCATCGAGCCAAAAGTGAAAAAGCGGTTGACTGCCGTGTCCACAATCAGGTCCAGCGTGCGCGTGACGCCAGCCAGCACCGGGCCGCCAGCGCCTACCGTGCCGCGTGTGGCCAGTGGTTCAGCGGCCATGAAGGCCGGCTGCCAGGCAGTACCCGAGCCGCCTTCGGCCACCGAGATAATTGGCGCCGTGGGTGTGGTACCGATGTTGAACGAATCAAACAGCCCTTGGCCGAAGCCGACGTGCAAAGGCGCAAACGCGATGCCGTTGGCCGGCGCCACGTTGGTAAAACTGACACGCACGTTGACCAGCGCTGCTTGGGCCGCACCCAGGCTACCCAGCAAACAAGCGGCCGCCAGGGCGTGGCGGGACAGTGCAAACAAAGACTTCGGGAACATGTTCATCTCCAGGGTTGTGAACGGGCTGGATGAATACTAAAAAGCAGCTCTCACGCGCAAGTCACCGCCAGTTCACGGCGCCGTGAACACTGCGCAGGCTGGGGGGTGGGGTGTAAGAATGATTGCGGCGGCAACGCCGCCTTGGGGGCACTTTCAAGCTGCCCGCAGCACCACCAAGCCCTTGAGGTATTCACCTTCTGGAAACACCAGCGTGGTGGGGTGGTCGCAGGCCCCTTCCAGGCGCTGCACGATGGCGCCGTCCACCTGCGCGTCCACCGCAGCACCGGCCACAATCTTGTGGAACAGGTCGGCGTTGATGCCGCCGCTGCAGCTGAAGGTGAGCAGCAGACCACCCGGCGACAGCAGCATCAGCGCCAGGCGGTTGATGTCTTTGTAGGCACGCGCGGCCCGTTCGGCATGCGCCGCGGTGGGCGCAAACTTTGGCGGGTCCAGCACGATGGCGTCAAAGCGCTGGCCCTCCTGCAAACAGCTGCGCAGGAACTGGTTCACATCGGCGTCATGGCAAACGCTGCGTGTGGTGTCATAACCGTTCAGTTGTACGTGCTGCTGCACGCGCTGCAAGGCCGGCGCTGACGAATCAACGCTGGTCACGTGCTGCGCACCACCGGCCAACGCGGCCACCGTGAAACCGCCCGTGTAGCAGTAGGTGTTCAGCACCCGCTGGCAGCCCAGTTGCCGCACCCAGCGTGCCATCAACGCGCGGTTGTCGCGCTGGTCCAGGTAGAAGCCGGTTTTGTGGCCGCTCGCCACGTCCAGCGTCAGCTGCCAGCCGTGTTCAGTGATGCTGATGTCGGTGTGGCCGTCGTCACCGGCAGCCTGGCGCAGCCAGCCGGTCTGTGGTGGCAGGCCTTCCAGGCCGCGCACGCTGGCGTCGCTGCGCTCAAACAGGCGCGTGCAGCCGGTGGCGGTTAGCAGTGTGTCGGCCAGCACGGCCTTCCAGCGCTCGGCGCCGGCCGATCCAAACTGCGCGCACAGCGTGTCGGCGTAACGGTCCACCACCAGGCCGGGCAGGCCGTCGGCTTCGCCGTGCACCAGACGCACGCCCGTGCTGGCGATGGGCAAGCGCGCGCGCAGGGCCACCGCCTGCGCCACCCTGCGCTGGAAGAAGGCTGCATCGATGCGTTCGGCTTCGTCAAAGCTCCAGGCCCGCACGCGGATGCTGGAAGCCGGGCTGCAGGCGCCCCAGGCCAGAAAGCGGCCGTCGGCAGCTTCCACGCGCACCGTTTCGCCGGCGTCGGCCCTGCCGCTTTTGATGCTGCCTTCAAACACCCAGGGGTGGCGGCGCTGCAAAGATCGCTCTTTGCCTTCGCGCAGGCGTATGGATTTCATGGACGGGCGGGCGGCGCCACTGCGCCGGGCGCCGCGGTGGCCGGCGACAGCATCTGTTCGCGCCAGCGCATTGCGTTGTAGATGCGGGTGCGCGTGCTGGGGTGGGTGTAGAAGATGGCCTCTTCCAGCGCACCGGGCTCGGGCTTGCGGTATTCGGTCAGTTTCAACAGCACCTCGGCTTCACCATGGGGCTCACGCGCCAGATTCAGGCCCCACAGATCGGCTTCAGTTTCCTGCGTGCGCGAGATGGTGTTGGTGACGGGGGTGGCCAGCAGCAAGTAGGTGCTGAACACGGCAGCCAGCAGCGGCAGGCTGGCCACGTCAGACACTCCAGCGGGCGCGGGCGCCAGACGCCAGCGCGCACCAAACCGCGCCAGCAGGTGCTTCAAGGCCCACTGCGCAAAGAGGAATCCCACCATGATGACCAGGCCCAACTGCAGCACCATCTTCGGGATGTGGTTCAGCGCGTAGTGGCCGATTTCATGCGCCATCACGGCGCGGATTTCGGGTTCACTGGTGCGGTCCAACAGGTTGTCGTTCAGGCGTATGGCGGCGCTGCCAAACAGGCCCGACACGTTGGCGCTGACCCGCGTGGTTTGGCGCGACGCATCAAACACGTACACGTTGTCCACCGGCACACCATTGGCGTGCGCCATCGCCAGCACGGCGGTTTTCACGGGGCCATCGGGCACGGGCTTGTAGGTGTTGAAAAGTGGTTCTACCCACACCGGCGCCACGGTCAACATCAGCATCAAAAAGCCCACCATCACGCCCGTGCCCCACAGCCACCACTGCGCGCCGGCCTTGCGCAGTACGGCGTACAGCACGGCTACCAACACCGCGCCGGCCACCATGGACACAAGCCCGCCGGTGACTTCTTCGCCCAGCCAGCCGCCCGCCGTTTGGGTGGACATGCCGTAGGCCTGTTCGCGCCAATAGCCCTGGTAGAAGCTCAGGGGCAACGTCAACACCCAGCCGGCGGCGGCATAGGCAGCGCCGTACAGGCCATCGCGCAGCAGCGCCCACTTCAGGTGCTGCGTGGCCCAGTCGCGCAGCGCCGTTGACGGCCGGGTGAACAGCAGCAGCGCGGCCACGCCCAGACTGGCCAGCCCATTGAACAATTTCAGCCAGTAGCCCCCTTCGTAGTAGGCGTTGGAGCGCGCCACCACATCGGCTGGCAGGCGGTCCAGGTAAGCCTGGGTGGCCGCCTGGGCATTCAGCGGCAGCGCAGCGCGCCAGGCGTCGTCCACAGGGCGGATGTGAAACGTTGCTTTTGCTGTCGGCCCCGCAGCGGTGATTGGTGAGGTTCGGCCGCTTGAAGTTACAAGCCCGGCGGATGCAGCGGAGGCAGCCGCGTCAGCCGTTGCACCCACCCCCTGCGCCTGCCCTTCCTGCCACCACAAAACCAGGCACGCCAGCAGCACCCAGGCACCAAAGCACGACACACAAGCCTTCACCCACCACCCCCTTTACGCCGCGCCCGCGGGTGTGCGGCGTCGTACACCTTGGCCAGGTGCTGGTAGTCGAGTTTGGTGTACACCTGCGTGGTGCTGATGCTGGCGTGGCCCAGCAGTTCTTGCACCGCGCGCAGGTCGCCACTGCTTTGCAGCACGTGGCTGGCAAAACTGTGGCGCAGCATGTGCGGGTGCACCCGCGTGGGCACGCCGCTGCGTTGCGCCTGTGCCTGCAGGCGGTTGCGCAACTGGTTGGGCGTGAGGCGGCTGCCGCGCTGGCTGACAAACAGCGCCACCTCACCCGCTGCGGCCAGCACCGGCCTGTGCGCCAGCCAGGCCTGCAGCGCTGCCAGCGCCGCGCTGCCCACCGGCACGCTGCGACGTTTGCTGCCTTTGCCCAGCACATGGGCGGTGGCGTCGGCCAGGTCCAACCAGCCTTGCGCGGTGCCCGATGCGGCAACGTCCAGCCCCAGCAGTTCAGCGATGCGCAAGCCGCTGCTGTACAGCAGTTCGGTGATGGCATGGTCGCGCGCAGCCAGCTCGGGGCGGCCGGCGTCGGGGTCACCACGGTCTTCGGCCAGCGCCACCGCCTGCTCCACCGACAGGGCTTTTGGCAGCGGCTTGGCGGCCTTCGGGGGCCGCAGGCCTTCCACCGGGTTGGCCTGCACCAGGCCCTGACGGCCCCACCAGCGGTACAACCCACGCCAGGCCGCCAGCGCAATGGCGATGCTGCGCGGCGCCAGCCCGCGGGTGCGCAGCTGCGCCACCCAGCCGCGCAGGTGAAACGGCTGCGCGGTGGGCAGTTCGACGCCACTGGCCTGCGCAAACGCCTGCAGGCGCAACAGGGCCTCGGTGTACATCGCCAGCGTGCGCGCAGCCAGGCGCCGTTCCACCCGCAGGTGCTGCACAAAATCTTGCAGCGCCACTGCCAAAACGGGTGCTGCGCTGGTCACCTGCACAGGCCGTACCTCAGCCGTTGGCGGCTTCGGTGGGCGCTGGTGGTGTCGCTTCTGCAAGCCCAGCTTTGGCGCTGGCACTGGAACTGGCACTAACACCCGGCAGATACAGCCGCGCCAAGGCTGCGCTGGTGATTTCACTGATGCGCACCAAAAACTCCGTGCCCATGCTGGCCGTGTAGCGCGTGGCGTCGGGTGAACCCAGCACCAGCAGGCCAAAACTGTGTTCAGCACGGTGCAGCGGGATCATTGCCAACGACTGGATGGTCTGGGGTTCTTCCAGCCATTCACCGGCTTCAAAACCCGAGTTCAAGCCGCAATAGGGCAAGGCCAGGCTGCCGGTGAAGCTTTTGACGTCGTCGGTAACGGGCTGCGCATAAGGGGCGTCGGCGTGCGCAGGCGGCAACCCCCACAGGCGCAGCGCCACTTGCGGGATCATGAATTCATGTTGCAGCGACTGCAGCAGGCTGAGCGGTAAATCCTCAGCGGCCAGTGGCGCCAGTGCGCTGCGGGTGTAGCGGTGCAGGCGGTCAAACAGCGCCACGTTGTCCTGGCTGTTGCGCACCATGTCCATGATGCGGTGCTCAAGCCCGCGGTTGCGTTCACGCAGCATTTCCATCTGCCGTTCTTGCAGCGACACCGCGCGCTTGCCATGCGGGCTGGTCAACTGCACAGTGGCCAGCAGCTCGGCGTGGCGTTCAAAAAAGCCCGGGTTGTGGGCCAGGTACAGCGCAATATCGGTTTCGGTGATGCCTTGCACCCCGCCCGTGTTTTGCGGGGTGCCCTGGGCCGGGCTTGACGGGGTTGCAGACTTGGTTCCAACAGGGGTGCTCACAGCTCGATCTCTCCTTCAAAAACGGTTTGTGCGGGGCCCGTCATGCGCACCGGTGTGCCCATGCCAGCCCATTCGATGCGCAAGTTGCCGCCGCGGGTGTGCACCTCTACCGCCGCGCCCAGCCAGCCCAGCCGGATGCCGGCCACCACGGCCGCACAGGCACCGGTGCCGCATGCCAAAGTTTCGCCAGCGTCGCGTTCAAACACGCGCAGCCGGGCTTCGTTGCGCGACAGCGGCTGCAAAAAACCGACGTTCACGCCCTGCGGGAAATGCACGTCGCGTTCGATGGCCGGGCCCAGCGTGGCCACCGGCGCTTCATCGCAGCTGGCCACGCGCAGCACGGCGTGGGGGTTGCCCATCGACAGCACGGCCACCTGCACGCCGTGCAGGGGCCACAGCTCAAAACCTGCTTCGCGCTGCGGCTGCAGGTCACCGGCTTGAAAGGGTATGCGGGTGTGTTCGAACACCGGCTCACCCATGTCGACGGTGACCCGGCCGTCAGGCTGCAGCGCCAGTTCCAGCACGCGGTTGACGGTTTGCACACGCACGCGGTCTTCGGTGCTCAGGCCATGGTCGCGCAGGTAACGCATGAAGCAGCGCGCGCCGTTGCCACAATGTTCCACCTCGTCGCCGCTGGCGCCGTTGAAGATGCGGTAGGTGAAGTCCACGCCCGGTGTGTGGCTGCGTTCCACCGCCAGGATCTGGTCGGCACCCACACCCAAGCGCCTGTCGCCCAGGCGCTGCAACTGCTGGGGGCTCAGCGTGATGGGCGCACGGGTGCCGTCGAGCACCACAAAGTCGTTGCCCGCGCCGTGCATCTTGGTGAACCGCAGTCGCATGGCGCGATTGTCGGTGCAAACCAGTGGCTGTCCGAGGCGCCAGAGGCGCCCGCGGTCAATACAGTGGCGGCTGCCCCGGCGGCCGGGTTTTGAAGCGTTTGTGCACCCACAGGTACTGCGCCGGGGTGAGGCGGATTTGCTCTTCAATGAATCGGTTCATGCGCGCGGCGTCGGCCGCGGGGTTGTCGGTGGGCCAGTCTGCCCAAGGCGGCAGAAAACGCACGCGCCAGCCCTGCCCGCCCGGCAGTATTTCGGCCACCACCGGCTGCACCACCATGTTCAGGCTGCGTGCCAGGCGTGAAGGCGCCAGCAGCGTGGCCGCGGGGTGGCCAAAGAAGGGCACAAAAGCGGCGTCACGCAGGCCAAAGTCCATGTCGCTGGGGTTGAAAAAGGCATGGCCGCGTTTGATGGCGCGCACCATTGGCAAGGCACTTTGCTGGCGCGAGAACATGTCGGCGCGGCCAAAGCGGCCGCGGCCCCGCTTCAGTGCTGCGTCCAGCACCGCGTTGCTCTGCTCGGTGTAAACGTTGCACACCTGGCGGGTTTGAAACAGCTGCGTGGCCGCACCGGCCACATCAACCGCCAGGAAGTGCGGCACCAACCACATCACCGGGCGTGGGCTGGTTTCGGCCAGGTGCACGTCACCTTCCACGTGAATCAGCCGCCGCAGCCGCTGCGGGCTGGCGTACCACAGCACCGCGCGTTCCAGCAAGCTGCGCGCCAGCCAGCCGAAGTGTTCACGCACCAGTTGCTGCTGCTGGGCCGGGGCCAGTTCAGGCAGGCACAGCTGCACGTTGCGCCGCGCGATGTGCCGGCGTTTGCGCGCCAGGGTGTGCATCACGCGGCCCAGCAGACGGCCCAGCAACGCCTGCACGGCCAGCGGCAGCAGGTGCAGCAACCACACCAGCGCCAGCAGCAGCCGAGCGGCACCGTTGAACACCAAAGATCGAAGATCAGCCTTCATGCGGCACCACCGCCCGGCCCCTGGCGGGGCTGTTTGTAGCGGTGGTAACCCCACAGGTACTGCGTGGGCAGTTGCTGTATGACCCATTCCATGGCGTGGTTCAGCACCGTGGCCGACGCCAGCAACCAGGCTTGTTCGTCTGCGCCCTGCTGGTCGCCGGCACCGTCATCGGCGGCCACACGCCGCGGGCGTGCGGGCAGTGGCACCGGCAAAGGCCGCAGGTGCACGACATAACCGCGACCCCGGGGCTGGCGCTGCACCCAGATCAGGCACACCGCGGCATCGGTTTGCTGCAGCAGGCGAGCCACCAAGGTCATCGTGTAGGCGGGCTGGCCAAAAAACGGCGCCCACACACCCTGCCCGTCGGGTGGCACCTGGTCGGGCAACATGCCCAGCGTTTCGCCGCGCCGCAGCGCGCGTATCAGCTGGCGCACCCCAGCCAGGTTGGCCGGCGCGGTCAGCAGCCCGGGGCGGGTGCGGGCTTGTTCCTCCAGTTCACGCAGCCAGGGCTGGCGCGCCGGGCGGTACAACGCAGTCAGCGGTTTATCAGCGCCAAAACGCTGCGCGTAGGCTTGGGCAGCCACTTCAAAACTGCCCACATGCGGCGTCAGCAAAACCAGGCCGCGGCCTTGTGCCAGCAGCTCGGTCACCAGCTCGGCGTTGTCCCAGTGCAGCGGGTCTTGCAGGGGCGTGGCGGGTGGGCGCAGCCACAGGCGCGGCAGTTCCAGCACCATGCGTCCGGCTTCGGCCACGGAGGTGCGGCGCTGCTGCGCGGTCAAGCCCGCCAGGGCGGCGTTTTGGCGCAGCCGGCTGCGGTAGCTTGGTGACAGGATGTAAGGCAACCACCCCACCCAACCGCCCACCGCGTGCAAATGCCGCAACTGGCGATGGGACAACCATTTCAATGCAGGGTGCATGTTTCTTATACTTCTGGCATCGCCGAGTTAAAGGACAACTTGCGGGGCGATCGCGGCGCAAAGGATAACCAGCGCCGCCGGGCCAGCCAGCCAGGGTGTTGTGCAAGCACAGCAGCAACCGCCAAACCCTGACCGGCAGCCCAACAAATCCGCTAAAGCGTTCGCCGCGGCTCCAGACAAGTACTGACCAGCGACGACGCCGATGTCATCGTGTGTTTCAGCAACTTCTATCAAGGAGCCCAAAGTGGCGAACGACTTTCTCTTCACTTCCGAATCTGTCTCTGAGGGCCACCCCGACAAGGTGGCTGACCAGGTTTCAGACGCCATCCTCGACGCCATCTTCAAACAAGACCCACGCAGCCGCGTGGCCGCCGAAACCCTGTGCAACACGGGCCTGGTGGTGTTGGCCGGTGAAATAACCACCAACGCGCATGTGGACTACATCCAGGTGGCGCGCGACACCATCAAGCGCATCGGTTACGACAACACCGACTACGGCATCGATTACAGGGGCTGCGCGGTGATGGTCTGCTACGACAAGCAGAGCAACGACATCGCCCAGGGTGTGGACCATGCCAGCGACGACCACCTGAACACCGGCGCCGGCGACCAGGGCCTGATGTTTGGTTACGCCTGCGACGAAACACCCGAACTGATGCCCGCGCCCATCTACTACGCGCACCGTCTGGTGGAGCGCCAGGCGCAGCTGCGCAAAGACGGCCGCCTGCCGTTCCTGCGGCCGGACGCCAAGAGCCAGGTCACGATGCGTTACATCAACGGCAAGCCGCACAGCATCGACACCGTGGTGCTGTCGTCGCAGCACGCCCCGGAATACAGCCTGGGCCACAAGATGACGGATGCGTTTTATGAAGCGGTGCGCGAAGAGATCATCAAACCGGTGCTGCCCAAAGAATGGCTGACGGCCGACACCAAGTACCTGATCAACCCCACCGGCCGTTTTGTCGTCGGCGGCCCCCAGGGTGACTGCGGCCTGACCGGCCGCAAGATCATCGTCGACACTTACGGCGGCGCCTGCCCGCACGGTGGTGGCGCCTTTTCAGGCAAAGATCCCAGCAAGGTGGACCGCAGCGCCGCCTACGCCGCGCGTTATGTGGCCAAGAACGTGGTGGCCGCTGGCCTGGCCAAACAGTGCCAGGTGCAGGTGGCCTACGCCATTGGCGTGGCCAAGCCGATGAACATCACGGTCTACACCGAAGGCACCGGCAAGATCAGCGACGAAAAGCTATCAGCCATCATCGCCAAGGGCGACATCTTCGACCTGCGCCCCAAAGGCATCATCCTGATGCTGGACCTGTTGCGCCCGATCTATGAAAAGACCGCCGCCTACGGCCACTTCGGCCGCGAAGAGCCCGAGTTCACGTGGGAAAGAACCGACAAGGTCGCTGCCCTCAAGGCAGCGGCGGGCCTGTAAGGCCCCCGAGCGCAGCGAAGCGTCGGTTCTAGGGCGAAGTTCATATCGCGCAGCGATGTGAACGCAGACCAACGTACGGACAAAGTTGCTGCCCTCAAGGCCGCAGCCGGGCTGTAAGGCCCGTCGCAAGAGGGGCTTGGTGCCGCACTACGCCAGCGGCACCTCGTCCCACAACACCTCGGGCACGATGTCCAGCGCCACAGACTGCAGGTGCAGCGGCTCGTTGGCGGTCACCGGGTGCAGCACCCACAATCCGTCAGCGCCCTTGCGGTACAGGTCGCTGGTGCGTTTGACGGTGTCGATCAACACAAATTCCTGCAATGACGGCAGCAGCCGATAGGCTGCAAACTTGTCGCCGCGGTCGCGGCCGGCGGTGGACGGTGACAGCACTTCCACCAGCAACAGCGGGTCGCTCTTGACCAAGGGCTGGTCTTTGTCTGCCGGGCTGCAGGTGACCATCACGTCGGGGTAGTAGTAGGCGTCAGCGGCCTGCACACGCAGTTTCATATCCAGCATGAAGGTGCGGCAGGGCGTGCCACGCAGGTGCTGGCGCAGCGCGCTGTAGACGTTGCCGGTTACCGTGACGTGTCCCTCGGCGGCACCGGTCATGGCGAAAATTTCGCCATGGGCAAATTCAAAGCGCTCGGGCTGGGTTTCATCCCAGGCCAGGAATTCCTCGGCGGTCATTGGCAGTTGCCGTGCGGCGTGTCCCATGCGAGCGCTCCCGATTGCTGGATGTCATCTTAAACGTCCAGCATCGATTGCAGCGAAGCGGCATGCCACCATCGACAGCCATGCACCCAGCACCAGTGCCGCCGTGGCCGGCTCGGGCACCGTGCTGACGGAGACTGCGCCCAAACGCGTGCTTGAACTGCCACGGCTGCTGTCGTCGCCGAAAAACAGGAAGTCGGCCACCGTGTAGGGCGCGCCGCCAGCGGTGTAGTCGTGCAACGCGCCGGTCAGCACCGGCACACCGCCCGCAAAAAGGCTGTACTGCTGCTGCCGCAGCAGGAGTGTGTAGCTGGTCAGCGCCGCCGCGGTGTCAAACACCACCTCCGTGCCGTGCACAAATCGGTCGGCCTGCTGCGCGTCATAGTCGTAGGCCCAGATGCGGTCGGTCCAGAAGGCCAGCTCCAGCGCCTGCGTAGGGTTGCTGCCCACCACCAGCACCGAATAACCCCAAAAAGTTTGCCGCAGGTTTAGCAGACATAGGCTGCGCTGGACCCATCCGACCAGTCCGGCGCGCGTCGCGGCATCATGCACAGCTTCTGCCGCGCTTCTGCCGCGCTTCTGCCGCGCTCTGGCCTCGCACTTGCAAGCCCGACCCCACCATGCCCACGCTGACCCTGGACCACCTGCGCTGGTATGCCATTGCGCGCAGCTTGTTCACGCCCACCACGCTGCCCAAAGCCATCACCCGGCTGGGATTTGTACAGGCCGAC
>JANNMQ010000477.1:0-7414 GCA_031398045.1 Rubrivivax sp. | reverse complement strand
GCTTTGTCAGGCTGGTGCAGCCTTGTACTGGGCACAATGCCAAGCGACCAAACTTCACTGACTTGCCGTGTCCATTGCAGCCGAACGGGCCCCTCTTGCACCCTGCTGCACACCCTTGCACGGGGCACCACGGCTGCGTGGGCGTGCTGCGCTTGCTGCGCTTGCATCGGCAACCCGCACCGTGGCTGCGCTGGCGGCGCTGACCCTGGGCTTGCCGGCATCGATACAAGCCCAGGCACAAGCCCAGGCACAAGCCCAGGCACAGGCGCAGGAACCGGCGCAAACCCCGCCCGCTGCGCGGCCCGCCAGCGTGTTGCGTGTGGCTTCGGCCTTTGACCCGCAGACCCTGGACCCGCACGCCATCGCGCTGCTGTACCACTCGAGGGTGGCTTTCCAGATCTACGACTCGCTGGTGGGCCGCGACGAAAAGTTCAAGCTTGAACCGGCACTGGCGCTGTCCTGGCAAATGACCGCCCCCACCGTCTGGCGCTTCAAGCTGCGCCCGGGTGTGCGTTTTCACGATGGCAGCCCGCTGGATGCCGATGACGTGGTGTTTTCGCTTGAACGTGCACTCACGGCGCCGTCTCAGCGCGCCTTCCAGCTCAAGGGCGTGGCCGCGGTGCGCAAGCTTGACGCGTTGACCATCGAAATGCAGCTCGAAGCGCCCGACGCCGTGCTGCCCGAAAAACTGCAGTACGTGGCCATCATGAACAAGGCCTGGAGCGAAAAACACGGCGTGCAGCGCGCGCAAGACTTCAACGGCAAACAGGAAACCCATGCCGTGCGCAACGCCAACGGCACCGGCCCCATGCAGTTGCTGCGCTATGAACCCGATGTGCGCACCACGCTGCAGCGGCACCCCAACTGGTGGGGCTGGGCCGACCGCCGCAGTGGCAATGTGGAGCAAGTCAACCTGCTGACCATCAAGTCAGACGCCACGCGGCTGGCGGCGCTGGCCAGCGGCGAACTGGACCTGGTGCTCGACCCGCCCTACCAGGACGTGCTGCGCTTGAAAAACGACAGCCGCCTGACGCTGCAACAAACTGCCGACATCGGCCAGCAATACCTGACCTTTGACCAGGCGCGCGACGAGTTGGAAGGCAGCGACGTGAAAGGCCGCAACCCCTTCAAAGACCTGCGCGTGCGCAAGGCCGTCTACCACGCCATCAACATGCCGCTGATCGTGGACAAGGTGCTGCGTGGCCAGGCCGTGCCCACGGGCGCCTTCCTCAGCACTTTGGTGGACGGCTCAACGCCCGAACTGGACCAGCGCTTGCCCTACGACCCGGCGCGTGCCCGCCAGTTGCTGGGTGAAGCCGGCTACCCGAACGGCTTTACGGTGCCGCTGGACTGCGTCAATGTGGCCTGGCGTGAAAACGTCTGCCAGGCGGTGGCCGCCATGCTCACGCAGGTGGGTATACGCACCAGCCTGCGCACCAGCCCCAGCAACCAGTTTTTTCCCAAGCTCACCCAGGGCACGGCAGCTTTCATCGAATATGGCTGGACGGCCAGCCCCGACGCCTGGAACTCATTGAACGGCTTGTTCCGAAGCTACGACAAGGCCGGCCTGGGCACCTTCAACGCCGGCCGCTACAGCAACGCCAAACTGGATGTGCTGATCGATAACATCCGCACCGAAGCCGACCTCACACGCCGCCGGGCGATGGTCAGCACGGTGCTGCGCATCGTGGCCGACGAGTTGCCCTACATACCGCTGTACCGCCGCACGCTGACCTGGGCCATGAACAAACGCGTCAGCCTGGTGCAATGGCCTAACGACCAACTGGAACTGCGCTGGGTGAAGCTGCGGCCTGCGCCAGGCTGAGGCACCGCATGCAGTCGCACAGCGCCGGTAGTCCGTAAACCGATCTTTTTAGACGTTGGTGTTTGTCGCTACTTGGCAGCCGCCGCAGTGCCCGTCAGGCAAGGGCCATGGCTGCGCCTGAAGTCGCTGGGCATCACCGCGCCGCCCAGGCCATGCAGGCCTCGCGACAGCGCGCGCGCCATGCGCTCTTGTTTCACCAGCGGGCCGCGGTCGTTGCGATGGCGGGCGCTCCAGGCCTGGCCTTCTTCCACCAGTCGTGTGGCCACGTCCACACCGTCCACGGCCAGATGGGCCACCAGGCGGCCATGGCTGTCGCGGGCCACGCTGTGCAAGCGGCCGGGTTTGTTCAAAGCCAGTGCCACCAGTGCCCGCTGTGATTCAGCACCATGCACCTGGCACAGCTCGGGGGCGTCGATGCGCGCCAGCCGAACCTCCACAGCGGCCAGACGCTGGCCTTGCTGCACGGGCGTAAACCACAGGCTGTCGCCGTCCACCACGCGGGTGGTCACCCCTTCCAGCACCGCCGGGCGCGGCGGGTTGCGCGCATCGGCAACGTAGGGGTTCAAGACCAGCGTGCAGGCCAGCAGCAGCGCTGCGTGGCGGCCAACCCATCGCCATTTATGCATGGCCCGGAGTGTCAACTGGCAGCGCCCCCTCAGCGGGCTGCAGGCGCCTTTTGCGAGCGCGCGAAGTGTGAACTTTGCCCGCTGTGGTGCCCGCCGTGGTGTCTGTGAACGCGGCTTCTGACTCGGCCAACATCCGGTCCAGACGGTCCTTCAGCTTTTCGGTGGACAGCTGTTCGCGCAGGCGCTCCATCAGCAGCGGAAAGGCAAACGGGCTCGCTGCCTTCAGTTGCACCACGTCCATCGGCAGGCTTTGCAGACGCTGCAGCGTGTGCTGCAAGTGCTGCAGTTCCAGCTCTTGCTGCAGCACTTCGGTGTGCGCCTGCGCCAGCAGCTGGTTGCCCGGGTCGTAGGTGCGAAACACTTCGTAGAACAGGCCGCTGGAGGCCTGCAGCTGCCGCATGCTTTTGGGCGCGCCGGGGTAGCCCCCAAACACCAGGCCAGAAACCCGTGCGATTTCACGAAACCGGCGCTGTGCCAATTCACCAGCGTTCAGGCTGGCCAGCACGTCGGGGAGCAGGTCGTCGGGTGACAGCCAGCCGCAGCGCGCGGCAGCATCCAGGTCCAGCGGCTCGGCGGCCAGTATTTCCAGCCCGTAGTCGTTGACGCTGAGAGAAAAGCTGTTCGGCGCTTGCCGCGACAAACGCCAGGCCAGCAGCTGGGCCAAACCGATGTGCACGTTGCGCCCGGCAAAAGGGTAGATGAAGAGGTGGTGGCCTTCGCGCGTGTGCAGGCGTTCGACCAGCAGGCGGTTTTGCGCAGGCAGGCGCGACAACCGCTGCTGCGCCTGCAGCATGGGTGCGGCGGCCTGCAGCTCGGGGCCATCGGCGGTGCCCGCTGCCACCTCGTCCAGCAAGCGCTGCACCGCAGCCCCCAGTTCGCTGGATAACGGCATCTTGCTGCCGTTCCACGACGGCACGGCACCCTTGACCTTGCGCGCCAGGCGCACGTAAACCACCATCTCGCGCAACTGCACAAATTCAAGCACACGGCCGGCAAAGACAAAACAATCACCTTTGTGCAGCCGGGCAATGAAGCCTTCTTCGATATGCCCCAAGGTATGCCCTGCGCCCCACCACTTCACGGCCAGCGAGGTGTCGCTGACGATGGTGCCCACCTGCATGCGGTGGCGGCGTGCGATCTGGCGGTCGGGCACGCGCCAGACACCGTCCACCACCTGCACGCGGTGGTATTCAGGGTAGGCCGTCAAGCTGCTGCCGCCGCGCTCGACAAAAGCCAGCGCCCAGGCAAATTCTTCGTCGTGCAGGTGGCGGTAGGCCCAGCTGCTGCGCAGTTCCTGCAGCAGTGCGCGGGCTCCATCGGTGGCCGCAAAACCGCCACCCAGCGCCACCGTCACCAGGTGCTGCACCAACACGTCCAGCGGTTTGTCGGGGCTGTGCCGCGGTTCCACAACGCCCGCCAGTGCAGCGCGGCGGGCGGCTGCAGCTTCCACCAGTTCCAGCATGTGCGTGGGCACCAGCGTGATGCGGCTGGCGCGGCCCGGTGCATGGCCGCTGCGGCCGGCGCGTTGCAGCAGCCGCGCCACACCTTTTGCGCTGCCGATCTGCAGCACCCGTTCCACCGGCAAAAAGTCCACACCCAAGTCCAGGCTGGACGTGGCCACCACGGCCTTCAGGCTGCCCGCTTTCAGTCCCGCCTCCACCCATTCGCGCACCGACTTGTCCAGCGAGCCGTGGTGCAGCGCCACCACACCGGCCCAGTCGGGTCTGTGCTGCAGCAGCAACTGATACCAGATCTCGGCCTGCGAGCGTGTGTTGGTGAACACCAGCGTGGTGCCCGACTGTTCAATTTCGCGTACCACCGGCTCGCACATTTGCGCACCCAGGTGACCAGCCCATGAAAACCGCCCGGGGTCGGGGGGCAGCAAGGTGTCCACCACCAGGGTCTTGGGCTCCTGGCCCCGCACCAGGCACGGTGCAGGAGCCGGTGCCTGGTCGGGCGGCGCTTCGCCCTGGGCCATCAGCGTCTGCAGGGCTTCTTCCTGGTTGCCCAACGTGGCGCTCAACCCCCACACCAGCAAAGCGGGGTTGAACTGACGCAGCCGGGCCAACGCCAGCTGCACCTGCACGCCACGTTTGTTGGCGATGAGTTCGTGCCACTCGTCCACGATGACGGTCTGCACCCCCGCCAGCTCGGTGGGTGCGTTTTCGCGCGTCAGCAGCAGGCTCAGAGACTCGGGTGTGGTCACCAGCGCCTGCGGCAGGCGCCGGTCCTGGCGCGCCCTTTCGCTGCTGGGTGTGTCCCCCGTGCGCTGGCCCAGGTTCCAGCCGGGCATCAAGGCCGCCAGCGGTTCTTGCAGCGCGCGGGTGGTGTCGGCGGCCAGTGCACGCATGGGTGTCAGCCACAGCACACGCAGACTGCCGGCCAATGCCCCGCCCTCTGTCTGGCCATGGGCGGTTTTTCGGGCTGCTGCTGCGGCCGCCAAAACACGTGCGCGCAACAAGGCGCCCAGCCAGACCGCGTAGGTTTTGCCGCTGCCCGTGGTCGCGTGCAGCAGGCCACTGCGTCCCGTGGCCATGGCGGTCCAGACCTGCAGCTGGAAGCTGAAAGGCAACCAGCCGCGGGCTGCAAACCAGGCCTGCGCCATCACCAGATCGGGAATCGCTGTACCCTGAATTTCGACGTTATCAGTCAAGCTGCACCGTGTTTCCCCAGCCTAAAGTCTGACACCATACCCCGCATTTCGGGGGGCCCTCAGACCCTCTGACCACAACCATCGATGACACAATTCATTACATGCGGACACAGATGCAGTTACCTTGAGTCCGATCCTCTCACCCCGTGACCTGGCCCGCCTGCGAGAACCCGAATCGGGTGACAACGTAGGCAGCTTTGTGTTGGAAAGCGGCGAGCCTGAAGCTGGCGGCAACGCGCTGGCGCACCCACCGCTGCCGGCTGAGGCCCGTGCCCAGGCACAGCTGCAAATGAAAGAGATGCACCGGCTGTTCAGCCTGGGCCAGCACAACGAGGCTTTTCAGACCGGGCGGCTGGCCCTGGCCCACTGGCATGCGCTGCAAGAGCACGCGCTGTCTTGTGAGGTGCTGCGCGTGCTGTCTGCGGCCTGCATGGAACACGAACAAGGCGTCGAGGCTCTGGCACTGGCGCGGCATGCGTTGCGCCTGGCGCGGGTGCGGGTGCTGCCGCTGGCGCTGGTGCAGTCGCTGTCGTTGCTGGGTGTGTTGCACGGCCGTCTGCACGACGTGGCGGTGGGTGAAACGCTGGTGCTGCAGTCACTGTCACGTGCACGTGAACTGAACCACCGCCCGTCGTTGATGCAGACGCTGGATGCGCTGCTGTCGGTGCTGCTTGAAGCCCATGAAGTGCAGCGCCTGGCAGGCGACGCTGCCACCATGCAGGCCACCGCGCTGCGGCTGCAACGCCATGCTCACCATGCGCTGGCACAAAGTGGCCCGATGCCTGACAACTTTGTTGATCTGCAGCTGCGTCTGCAAGCAGCCGCTGCACTGGTGGCCTGTGGCCGGTCAGCCGATGCGCTGCCCGTGCTCACCGAGTGCACCGAGCTGGCACGCCAGGCGGGTTATGACGGCCTGGGTTTGTGGGGGCGGCTGTATGGCGCTCAGGCGTCTATGTTGATGGGCAACGACGCCGCGGCGCAGGCCGCCTTGCAGATGCTGGCCCCGATGTTGTCGGCCGAACAACCGCCGCGCCTGCGGCTGGCCCACTTGAGCCTGCAGGCGCTGCTAGCCGAAAGAGCCGGCGCACAAGAACGCGCCGATGAACACCGCGCCGCGGCCCATGCGCTGCGCGATGCCTTGCTGCGCCAGCGCTTCAAGCTGCGCGCCACCTTGCGCCGCAACGCGGATGACGTGATGCAGACGCTGTCGACGCTGGACCGCGAATGGCAGGAACGGGGGGTGCCTGCGCGCACCGCCGTGGAACCCGAAACGCCAGGACCGATTGTATAAAACGCTGAAGTCCTTGGCGTCCGTGCACAGGCCCGATCAAGCTGTTTGTGCATCTGCACCCGCACGCGCGCCCGCGCCCGCGCCCAGTATCCAGCCCTCCACCGCGTCCACCTGTGCCGGCAGGCCCTGGCCCGGTTGCCCGTGGGCCCAGGCAGCCTGCGCCAGGCACAGCACCGCGTCCAGCCGGTCACCACTGGCATCGGCCACCAGTTCACCGGCCTGCGCAGGCGTCAACTTCAGGCGCAAACCAAGCCGGCTGCGGCCTTGTTCCAGCGCTTCCAACAGCTCTTTGCGGGCCAACAGGCGGTCGCTGTCTTCGCTGTTTTTGTAGGACCGGCGGCCTATCAATTCAAAGGCCAACAAACCGGGGTAGCCCTCGAGCGCCACCCGTTGTGGGTCCCCTGCACATAGACGCGGGATGTGCACCCCGGCCGCCACCAGGCGCGACAGGCCTTCGTAGTACATGAAACCGACGGGCACATAGCGGGTCTGCAGCGGGCTCGTCGAGCTCAAGCCCTGCAGCGCGGTGTCGGTGCGCCGGTGCAGCAGGCGCTGGCCGGCCGGCTGCGAGTTGCCCCAGGTGTCGATGAAACTGCGCCACTGCATGCGCGTGGGGCAACGTGTGCGCACGTTGCCGATCAGTTCTTCACAACTCCTGCCGAGCGAATTCGCTTCGACAAACGCACGGGGCAGGCCGAACGGAAAGTCGAAGGCGCCGAGCCAGGGGCCGGGTGTGGCGAGCCAGGTCGAGAACGCGTCGAGTGTGCTGAAATTTTCGAGGCGCTGAAGTTTCAGCACCGGACCCAGGAGGTGGCCGAGCGCCACGGTCACGGGTTTGCGTTTGCTCGGGTTGCAGCTGAAGTCGATGCCGGCGAGCAGCAGCGGCGTTGTCGGAACGGGAGAGGTCATGCATGGACTCTACCCAAGCGCCAGCGTCGCCACACCCGCCGCAACAAAGCGCTTGCGCGCGCTACAGTTCGGCGCATGAACCCTCTGCTCGTGGAAGTGAAACGTGGTGG
>JANNMQ010000452.1:0-1811 GCA_031398045.1 Rubrivivax sp. | reverse complement strand
CGCATCCACCACAGCATCACCAGCGCCGGCAGCGCCAGCACGGTGCTGATGATGAAAAACGTGGGCCAGCCGATGGTTTCGGCCAGCACACCGGCCAGCGGGCCCACCCAGACACGGCCTACCGAGGCAAAAGCACTGATCAACGCGTAGTGCGTGGCCGTGAAACGCTGGTTGCACAGGCTCATCATGAAGGCCACAAAAGCCGCATTGCCCATGCCGCCACTGATGTTTTCCAGCGCCACCACCAGCAGCAAGCCGCCGTCCACGGGCGCCGGTGTGGTGAGCTTGACGAACCACCAGTCAAAAGCCGGCAGCGTGATGCCGGGCAGTTGGCCTTTGCCACTGACGGCCAACCACCAGAAGCCCAGGTTGCTGAGCATCTGCAACACGCCAAAGATCATCAGGCTGCGCCACAGACCCCACTTCAGCATGAATGCACCGCCCAGCAGCGCGCCGGCGATCGTCAGCCACAGACCGATGACCTTGTTCACCACGCCCACTTCGGCCGGGCTGAAAGCCATGCTCTTCAGCAGGAAAGGTGTCATCAATGAAGCTGCAAAAGCGTCGCCCAATTTGTACAGCACCACCAGCAGCAAAAAGGCCGCCGCCCCCTTGACGCTGAAGTAACTGGCCAGGCCGGCCAGCAGGGTTGCAAAACGCGCGCGTTTGGCGGCCCACACGGCCAGCGGCAGTGTGAAGGCCACACCCAGCAACAGCGTGGCCAGGTCCACCCAGCGTTTTTGCAGAAGCGGTGGCAGCGCAGTGCCCTGCAGCAGCGGCCCCAGCAGCGCCTGCGCCACGTGGCCCAGAAACTGGTTGGTGAACCAGACCCCAAGCGCCACGGTGGCCAGCACGGCGAAAAAGCCGCGCAGCTCCACCCAGGGCTTGGCGGGCGGCGCGCTGCCGGGCGCGGGCGGGGGCAGCGGCGGCAGGCCGGGCAGCAGCAGTGCCGACGCCGCGGCAGCGGCCACCATCAAGCCGGCCATCAAGCGGTAGACCTCGGGCCAGGTCCAGCCGCCGCCCTGCGCGGCATCGGTCCAGATCAAGGCCACACCGCCCGATAACACCATCGCAAGCCGGTAGCCCATGACATGCAGCGATGCGCCCAAGCCTCGTTCTGCGCTCGGCATCAGTTCAGTGCAATAAGCGTTCACCACCACGTCTTGCGATGCCGAGACAAAGGCCAACAGCACCGCCAGCGCCGCAAATGCACCCAGTGATGCGGTGGGCGACGTGGCCGCCATCAGCACCAGCACTCCAGCCAGGGCCAGCTGCGTCAACACCAGCCAGCCGCGCCGACGGTTGTGGTTGCCGCCTGCTGTGCGGCCCCACCAGGGCAGCTCAAAGCGGTCCATCAATGGCGCCCACAAAAACTTGAAGGTGTAGGGCAGGCCCACCAAACTGAGAAAGCCGATCGCCGCCAGGTCCAGCCCTTCCACCGTCAGCCAGGCCTGCAGCGCCTGGCCCGACAGCGCCAGCGGCAGCCCCGAGGCAAAACCCAGCAAGCCCACCACCAGCAGGCGGTGCAGCGCGGCCAGGTGTTGGCGCGCTGTGCGCGACGGCGGGGCGGCGGTGACGGTGGGCGGTGGTGTCAAAGTGGAAACGGCCGGGTAACAAGGACAGCGGTCAGGTATGCAGCGCGCTGGTGGGTTGCCGGGAATCTGCACGGTTCATTGTCAAGCAGGGGTCACATCCGAACATCGACGGTTCGCGTAAGCTGCGGCATGAACCTGTTGAAAAGCCTTCACTTGCAGCGCTGGGCTTCTGCCGTGGCGCTGGCCTGCGTGGCAGCGTCCGCCAGCGCCCATGAC
>JANNMQ010000442.1:0-5429 GCA_031398045.1 Rubrivivax sp. | reverse complement strand
CAGTTCCAGGTGCGTGAAGCCCATGTCCTGCGCATAGGGCACCAGCTGGTCGGCCAGTTCGTCCCAGGTCAGCCAGCGGTTGCCGCCGGGTGCAGCAGGGTCGGCCATGCGCCGCCAACTGGCCAGGTGCACCTCATAGATGCTCATCGGCGCAGCCAGCCCATTGGCGGCCTGGCGCACAGGGGAGCTTGGGGCGACCGGCGGCAAGGCCGCCACGATGCTGGCGGTGGCGGGGCGCAGTTCGGCCTGGCGCGCACAGGGGTCGGCTTTCAGCGGCAACCGTTCGCCGCTCGGCCCCAGCAGTTCGTATTTGTAGCAGGCGCCCTCGGCCACGCCTGGCACAAACAATTCCCACACCCCGCATTCGCGCCGCAGCCGCATGGGGTGGCGTCGGCCGTCCCAGAAGTTGAAGTCGCCCACCACGCTGACACGCTGTGCATTGGGTGCCCATACCGCGAAGCTGGTGCCGGCCACGTCTTCAAACACCCGCGGTGTGGCGCCCAGCATTTCGTAAGGCCGCAGGTGTGAACCTTCGGCCAGCAGCCAGACATCCAGCTCGCCCAGCACGGGGCCAAAGCGGTAGGTGTCTTCCAGTTCTGACGTTGTGCCGTTGGCCCACAGCGCCTGCAGCCGGTAGTTGCCATGGGGCGGCACAGGCCCCTCGAACAGGCCGTCGGTATGCCTGCGCTGCAAGGGCCAGTGCGCTAGCGCCTCGCCGGGGTGGGCGTTGCACACCGCCTGCACAGCCACGGCGCCGGGCAAAAACACCACCAGTGCAGAGCCGCCGCCGGCCACGGCATGGCGGCCTAACACCGAAAACGGGTCGCCATGCCGACCCGCGCGCAGCGCTTCGATGTCGTGGGCTGTCAGCATCGTTGCGCAGCTTGCTGCACGGTGTAGATCACCAGGAAAGTGAACACGGTGAGCGTCTCAGGCCTTGGGCTGCAGGCCCCAGACCTGCGTGGCGTATTCGCGGATGGTGCGGTCTGAAGAGAAAAACCCCATCGCCGAGACGTTGATGATGGCTTTTGCGGCCCAGGCCTCGCGGTCGCGGTAGAGCGTGTCTACACGCGCCTGCGCTGTGAGGTAGCTGTCAAAGTCAGCCAGCAGCAGGTAGCGGTCGCCGCCCCACAGCAGCGCGTCCACCAGCGCGCGGTAGCGGCCCGGCTCGCTGGGGCTGAAACTGCCGCCCGACACCATGTCCAGCACGCCCTTCAGACGGGTGTTGCTTTCATAAATGCGCATGGGCTGGTAGCCGGCCGCCCGCTGCGCGGCCACTTCGGCGGTGGACAGGCCGAAGATGAAGATGTTGTCGTCGCCCACTTGCTGGCGAATTTCAACGTTGGCACCGTCGTCGGTGCCTATGGTCAATGCGCCGTTCAACGACAGCTTCATGTTGCCGGTGCCACTGGCTTCGGTGCCGGCGGTGGAGATCTGTTCCGACAGGTCGGCGCCCGGCATGATGACTTCAGCCACCGAAACACCGTAGTTGGGGATGAACACCACCTTCAGCCGGCCGCCGATGCGCGGGTCGTGGTTGATGACCGCACCCACATCGTGAATGAGCCTGATCACGTCCTTCGCCGCCACATAGCTGGAAGCCGCCTTGCCGGCGAAGATCACCGTGCGCGGCACCCAGTTGCCCGCGGGGTCGGCCAGCATGGCCTGGTAACGCGCCACCACCTGCAGCACGTTCAACAGCTGGCGTTTGTATTCGTGGATGCGTTTGACCTGCACGTCAAACAGGCTGGCCGGGTCGACCACCACGCCCGTGCTGTTGCGGATGTGTTCGGCCAGCCGCACCTTGTTGCCATGTTTGACGGCCATGAAGGCGGCGCGGAAGTCGCTGCGTTCGCGTTGCGGCGCCAGGCGCTGCAGCTGGTCCAGGTCGAGCCGCCAGCCGCTGCCGATCGTGCTGTCAATCAGCGACGCAAAACTCGGGTTGGCTTGCGCCAACCAGCGGCGTGGTGTCACGCCGTTGGTCATGTTGGTGAAACGTTCTGGCCACAGGCTGGCAAAGTCGGCGAAGATGGTTTGCGTGATCAATTCCGAGTGCAGCGCCGACACGCCGTTGACCTTGTGGCTGCCCACCACCGACAAGTTGGCCATGCGCACACGGCGCTCGCCATGTTCGTCCACCAGCGAAATCCGGCGCAGGAAATCGTGGTCACCCGGGCGGTGCGCGGCGGCTGCGGCCAGGAACTCGGCGTTGATGCGGAAGATGATCTCCAGGTGCCGCGGCAACACCTGCTGCATCAGTGCCACCGGCCAGGTTTCCAGCGCCTCGGGCATGATGGTGTGGTTGGTGTAGCTGAACACCTTTTTTGTGATCGCCCACGCCGCTGTCCACCCAAAACCATGTTCATCCACCAACACCCGCATCAGTTCGGCCACACCGATAGCGGGGTGCGTATCGTTCAGGTGGATGGCCACCCGGTCGCTCAGGTTGGTCAGCCGGCCATGCTCCGCCAGGTGGCGCGCCAGGATGTCTTGTATCGACGCGCTGGTGAAGAAGTACTCTTGCCGAAGCCGCAGTTCACGGCCTGCGGGTGTGCTGTCGTTGGGGTACAGCACCCAGCTGATGTTTTCGTACTGATTCTTGAATTCGGCTGCGCGCGCGTAGTCGCCGGTGTTGAAGGCATGCAGGTCGATCTGGCTGGGCGCCACGGCTTTCCACAGCCGCAGCGTGCTGACGCGGGGTGTGCCGTGACCAGGTATCACCATGTCATAGGCCTTGGCGCTGACCTCGCCCGCGTGGCGCCAGGTGGGCGTGCGGCTGGGGTCGGCCGCAGGTTCCACCCAACCGCCGAAGCGCACGGTGTAGGCCACGCCCAAACGCGGAAATTCCCATGGAGTGCCATCTTCCAGCCAGGGGTCGGGGTGCTCCACCTGCCGGCCTTCATGGATGCTCTGCTTGAACATGCCAAATTCGTAGCGGATGCCGTAGCCGAACGACGGCAGCTCCACCGTGGCCATCGAATCCAGAAAACACGCGGCCAGGCGGCCCAGGCCACCGTTGCCCAGCGCAGCGTCGGCTTCGGTGGCAGCCAGGTCTTCCAGCGTGCTGGCGTGCGCGCGGGCAGCCACGCCCATCTCGCCCTTCAGGTCCAGCGCGGCCAGCGCATTGCTCATGGTGCGGCCGATCAGGAACTCCATGCTCAGGTAGTAAACCCGGCGCGCTTTGGCCGCCCGGTCGGCGCGGTCGCTGGACACCCAGCGCTCAGACAACTGCTCACGCGCCACCTGCGCCACTGCACGCATGATCTCGGGTACGGAAGCCTGGGCAGGGTCTGCGGCCACAGTGGCCAGCAGGTGCGCGTCGACGGCGGCTGCGCTGACGGGTGCGGTGGCGGAAAGGGTGGGGGTGAAGTTCGGGGCCTGCGTGCTGCTCATGTCAGGGGCCGACACGCCAAAGGCGCACCCGGCAAGGGGTTGATGTGGGCATGAGTGTTGCTGAATCGGGGTTGCAGCGTCAACGGCCGTGCAGAAGTTTTTTCTGTAGTTCAACTACAGCGTGTGATGCTGCCCGCTGCTTCAAGTTTTTGGTTCTGAACTGCTGTTCAATCACCGACCTTGAGTTAGACGCAATTTCTAAAGTAAAACCTCGAATACCGGCCTCGCAATTCTTAAGTGCTGGCCAAGACCTCCCGCTTTGGTTCTGTAGTTTTGTTGCTAACACTTCTGAAAAGGAATGGGCATGAAGAGCATGGATATGGCCAACAGCCTGGACTTGCCGCGCCGTGCGGTGGCTTTGGTGCTGGCCGGTGGCCGCGGCAGCCGCCTGCACAACCTGACCGACACACGCGCCAAACCAGCGGTGTACTTTGGCGGCAAATTCCGCATCGTTGACTTTGCGCTGTCCAACTGCATGAATTCCGGCATCCGCCGCATTGGCGTGATCACGCAGTACAAGAGCCACAGCCTGCTGCGCCATTTGCAGCGGGGCTGGGCTTTTCTGCGCAGCGAAGGCAACGAATTTGTCGACCTGCTGCCAGCGCAACAACGTATGGACGAAGAAAGTTGGTACCGCGGCACCGCCGATGCGGTGTACCAGAACCACGACATCCTGATGGACTACCACGCGGACTACGTGGTGGTGCTGGCTGGTGACCATGTCTACAAACAAGACTACGCACGCATGCTGGCCGACCACGTGGCCATGGGTCGCGAATGCACCGTGGGTTGTATCGAGGTTTCGCGCGAAGAAGCCAAGGCTTTTGGTGTGATGGCTGTCGACAGCGATCGCCGCATCACCGATTTTGTCGAGAAGCCTGCCGACCCGCCGCACATACCGGACAAGCCCGACCGGTCGCTGGCCAGCATGGGCATCTACATCTTCAACGCAGCCTACTTGTATGAAGCGTTGGAACATGACATGGCCGACCCGGCCAGCAGCCACGACTTCGGCAAGGACATCATTCCGCGCATGGTCAAGCTGGGCGTGGCGGCGGCGCACCCATTCGAGTTGAGCTGCGTGGGCAACAAAGCGGGGCACGCACCCTACTGGCGCGACGTGGGCACCATCGACGCTTATTGGGACGCCAACATCGACCTCACGGCCACCGACCCGCTGCTGAACATGTACGACAAGAGCTGGCCCATCTGGACGCACCAGCCGCAGCTGCCGCCGGCCAAGTTTGTGCACAACCAGCCGGGGCGGCGCGGCATGGCGATTGAGTCGCTGGTGTCGGGGGGCTGCATCGTCTCGGGCTCGGTGGAGCGGTCGGTGCTGTTTTCCAATGTGCGAGTGCATTCGCATGCCCAGGTGCATTGGAGCGTGCTGTTGCCAGGCGTGCAGGTGGGGCGCGGCGCGACGCTAAACCGCTGTGTGGTGGACCGCGATTGCGTGATACCCGATGGGCTGCACATTGGCGTGGACCCCGTTGCTGACGCGGCTCGCTACTACCGCACCGAAGGCGCGGGCATCACGCTGGTGACGCGCGAGATGCTGCGCAAGATGGCGTGAGGGTGGGTTGCTGCCGATGAAACCGCTGCCAAGCGCACCTGCCACCCCAGCGGCGGCAACGATCCGCTATTCGATGCCCCAGGCTCCCGCTTTGAAGGTCTTGCATGTGGCGGCTGAAATGTTTCCGCTCGTCAAGACCGGTGGCCTGGCCGACGTGGCCGCCGCGCTGCCGCGCGCACAGGCTGCCTTGGGCGCCGACGTGCGCATGCTGCTGCCAGGCTATCCGGCCGTGCTGCAGGGCGTGCAAGACGCGCGTGTGGTGCTAGAAGCTGGCCCCTGCTTTGGTGCGTTGCGCACACGTTTGCTGTTGGCTCAGCTGCCCGGCAGTGCGGTACCGACGTATGTGATTGACGCGCCCTACCTGTACAAGCGCGAGGGTGGGCCTTACCAAGACCCACAGTGGCAGGAATGGCCTGACAACCTGCAGCGTTTTGCCCTGCTGGGCTGGATGGCTGCCCACTTG
>JANNMQ010000420.1:0-2152 GCA_031398045.1 Rubrivivax sp. | reverse complement strand
GGCGCCTGCAGGCCGCGCAGCACGCCGCTGTGACAGTCGAAATGGGCTTGTTCCACGGCAGGGGGCAGTTGCTCGGCCACTCCCCTGGGACCAGAACTAACCATTTCCTAAACGAGCGCTAAGGACTCCGAGCGACGTCGTCCTTACGCTGAGGTCCTCGGTCAAAAACACACCCAACGCCTACCAGGAGCCCTCGATGAACATCACTGCCACCAGCACCAGCACCAGCACCAGCACCAGCACCAACACCAGCACCAACACCCGCACCACCGCCAGCCCCTCGACGCTGAAGCATGTGCTGGCCCGTGCCGCCCAGACTGCACGGGCCGTAGACCGGCAAACGCCGACCGACTGTGCAGACTTCGAACATTTCGAGCGTGAACTGCACCAGCTGGCGCAGACCATTGACAACGGCGACGCAAAAGCCGAAGCCGCGCTGCAGCAACTGTTGGTGCGCCTGCAGGCCCACGCCGACCCACGCTGCACGGGTTTGCTGGTGTTCGGCTCGGCGCTGGCGCAGCGCTTGTCGGGTGGCCAGTTGCAAGACGCCAACCTGTACCTGCGCCGTTTTGAAGTGCCACAGATCGAGCTCTTCAACCTGTTGGGCCGTTGCATGCCGATGGCCGGGCTGGCCACCCGGGTGGCCAACGACGCGCTGGCGCAGGCGATGCAGGGCCAGCTGCACCCGGTGGTGGTGGACATCGGCATCGGCACCGGACGCCAGATGGTGGCCCTGATGGAAGGGCTGGCCGCTGCGGGGCGGCTGCCGCGGCAGATGACGGTGGTGGGCATCGAGCCGGCCGCGCAGGCCCTGGACGCAGCCCGCAACGCGTTGTTCCAGACCGCCGCGCGCCTGGGCACCAAGCTGAGCTTTCACGGTTTTGCAGCCTGCTCAGAGGCCCTGAGCAGCGACGACTGGCAGGCGTTGGAAGTCCTGTGTGTCACGCGCCCGCTGATCAATGCCGCTTTTGCCCTGCACCACATTGCCGACGACGCACAAGGCCAGGACCAGCGCGGCCGTGTTCTGAAGCGCCTGCACGCGCTGGACCCGGTGTGCCTGGTGCTGAGCGAGCCCGATGTGAACCACCTGGAGCCGCGTTTTGGGGCGCGCTTTGAAAACTGCTTCAGGCACTTTGGCGCCGTGTTCAAGCTGCTGGACGGGCTGGACTTGTCGCAGCCCGAGCGCGACGCGCTGAAGGTGGGCCTTTTTTGGGCGCGAGATCCACGACATCCTGGCCACGCCAGAACAGCAGCGCCGCGAAAGGCACGAAACCACCACCGCCTGGCTGCAGCGGCTGGACCAGGCCGGTTTCGTCGCCCAGGCCGCTGCCAGCGTGCTGCCACTCAGCAGCCACCCCGCGGTCACCGCGCAGGCCCAGGGCACGCGTGTGGTGCTGAAGGCGTGCGGCGAGCCGCTGGTGTCGGTGCTGGTGGCCACGCCCGGCACAGCCTACTTGCCAGACACCGCTACTGCCCGCTGATTGCACGCACCCCGCACCAGCCTTCACCCCGCTTCACTTCACTTCAAACCCGCGCCACTGGCGCAACAGGAGCACACCATGAACACCCACCACGACTACCTGATCCTTGGCGCTGGCGCAGCCGGCTTGCAGATGGCTTATTACCTGCAACAAGCCGGCCACAGCTACCTGGTGTTGGAAGCCGGCGCGGCGGCCGGTAACTTCTTTGCGCAGTACCCCCGCCACCGCAAGCTGATTTCCATCAACAAGGTCTACACGGGTTTTGACGATGCCGAGAAAAACCTGCGCTGGGACTGGAATTCGCTGCTGTGTGACGACGAAGCCATGCAGTTCAAGCACTTCAGCAAGAAGTACTGGCCGCATGCTGATGACCTGGTGCGCTACCTGGGTGACTTTGCAGCGCACCACGAACTGGCCGTGCGCTACAACACCGATGTGACCTGGGTGGAGCGCTCGCCCGAAGGCATGTTTGCCGTTACCGACGCACAAGGCAACCGCTACACGGCGGCGCAGATGATCGTGGCCACCGGCGTGCGCCGCCCTTACATCCCGCCCATTCCCGGCATCGCCCTGTGCGAAAACTACGCCGATGTGAACGTCGACCCGCAGACCTTTGTCAACCAGCGGGTGCTGATCCTGGGCAAGGGCAACAGCGCGTTCGAGATGGCCGA
>JANNMQ010000400.1:0-2775 GCA_031398045.1 Rubrivivax sp. | reverse complement strand
GTCTAGATGGGTGGCCTTTGGGCAAGCTTGATGCAGGTCACACGGCGCCGGGGGTGCTGTGGATCAGCTGGCTGGCGTGTGTTCGCAGGCTGGCTGGCGACGCATCGTTCAGCGCCACGTGCTGTGCCTGTTCAAACTGCGCGTAGTTGCGCTGCATGGAGCGCAAATAAACCGGGTCGTAATGCAGTTCCAGCAGTTCTTGCACCACCTGTGCCAGTGGGCCTTGCTGCCTTGGATGGCCAACCGGCTGGCCCCCATCGGCGGCAGCCTGCAAACGCGCCAGGGCCTGCCAGCGCTGCACCGTCTGCGCGCCGCGCAGTTCAACCAAGGGCTGCAGCTGGCTGCAGAACAGCTCGGTGTCCTCCACAAAGTGGGGGTAGTCCTGCAGCAAAAACGCCACCCGCGCAGGCAAGGCCATGTGCAGGCGCACACAAGGTGAGGCCCGCATCTGCACCAGCAGCGTTTCAGGCACCCGCAGGCGGCCTATGGTGCGGCTCTCGCTTTCCGCAAACACCGGCCGTGTGCGGTCGAAGCTGCGCAAGGCCTGCCAGATGGCGGTTTCAAAGGCCTTTTGTGAGGGCTGCGGCTGCCCCGGCAAGGGGCCCAGCACCGAACCCCGGTGGCGGGCCAGCGCCTCCAGGTCCAGCACCTGCGCGCCCTGTGCTGCCAGTGCCTGCAGCAGCCGGCTCTTGGCTGAACCGGTGGGGCCGCAGAGCACGGTGTAGGTCAGTTCAGCTGGCAGGGTTTGCAGCTGGGCCAGCACTTCGCGCCGAAAGGCCTGGTAGCCGCCTTCCAGCACACGCACCGCAAAACCGATTTCAGCCAGCACCAGGCTCAGCGAGCCCGAACGCTGGCCGCCGCGCCAACAATAGACCAGCGGGCGCCAGCTGCGCGGCTGCGGCATGACCTGTGTTTGCAGATGGCGGGCAATGTTCATCGCCGCCAGCGCGGCGCCGCGCTTGCGCGCTTCAAAAGGCGACACCTGTTTGTATTCGGTGCCCACCAACACTGGCGTTCAGCGTCGTTCAGTGTTGGCCAGTTGACAGCGCCGGGCAGGTGGTCCTGGGCGTATTCACTTTCGCTGCGCGCGTCAACCACGCAGTCGAACTGTGCGTATTGAGCCAGTGCGTCAGCCGCCGTGATGCGGTGCAGGGCCATGGCAGGGGTGGGGCCGGTTCAGGCGCGCGCCAGCGCGGGCCTGGAGGTGAGGAAAAGGCAGCAGCACATTCAGCCGCCGGGTGTGCTGACAGCGTCGAGCAACTCGGTCTCGATGCGCAGTTGCGCCTTGGAGCGTTGCAGCTCGGGGCCGTCTACCAAAAACGTGTCTTCCACGCGTTCACCCAACGTGGTGATTTTGGCCAGTTGCAGGTTGATGCCATTGCGCGCCAGCACCCGCGCGATGGCGTACAGCAAACCGGTGCGGTCGCTGGCCGACACCGTTAACAACCAGCGTTGCGCCCGTTCGTCGGGCGCCAGCGCCACACGCGGCGTAACCGGAAAAGACCGCACCCGGCGCGACACCCGCCCGCTGCGTGGCTCAGGCAGCGGGCCGGTGCTGTCCAGCGCCAGTGAGGCCTGTGTCTCCACCAGCGATATCAGGTCGCGGTAACCGCCGGGCGTGTCGGGCACCATGGCCTGCGTGGCCACAACCTGGAAAGTGTCGAGCGCAAAACCGGTGCGCGTGGTGTGGATGCGGGCGTCCAGGATGCTGAAGCCGGCACTGTCGAAATAGCCGCAGATGCGCGCAAACACGTCGGGCCTGTCGGGTGAATAAACCAGCACTTGCAGGCCGTCGCCAGCCGATGAGGGGCGGGCGCGCACGATGGGGACGGGGGTTTGCACATGCCGCCACAGCGAGCGGGCGTGCCAGGCGATGTCGCCCGCGTCATGACGCGCGAAGTAGCTAACTTCCAGCGTCTTCCACAGCGGCTCTTCGGTGCCGGGCAGCGCACTGTGCAGCGCCAGGTTTTGCCGCGCTTCTTGTTTGCGCGCTTCGATTTCAGCGTCCAGGTTGGGCTGGGCTCCACCCAAAGCACGCAAGGTCAGGCGGTACAGGTCTTCCAGCAGCTTGGCTTTCCAGGCGTTCCACACCTTGGGGCTGGTGCCGCGGATGTCGGCCACCGTCAACAGGTACAGCGCCACCAGGCGTTGGGGCGTGCCCACCAGCCGCGCAAAAGACTGCACCACCGCCGCATCGGTGAGGTCTTCTTTCTGCGCCACGCGGCTCATGGTCAGGTGGTGCAGCACCAGGAATTCGATCAGCTGCGTGTCGGTGCGATCGATGCCGTGGTCGCGGCAAAAGCGCCTTGCGTCGGCAGCGCCCAGATCTGAATGGTCGCCACCCCGGCCTTTGGCGATGTCGTGAAACAGGGCCGCCACGGTCAGCACCCAGGGCCTGTCCCACTGCGCGGCCAGCTGGCTGCAAAAAGGGTATTCATGGGCGTGTTCGGGGATGAAAAAGCGACGCACATTGCGCAGCACCATCAGGATGTGCTGGTCCACCGTGTAGGCATGAAACAGGTCGTGCTGCATGCGCCCCACGATGCGCCTGAACACCCACAAGTAGCGGCCCAGCACACTGGTCTGATTCATCAGCCGCATGGCCCGCGTCAGGCCCTGCGGCTGGCGCAGGATGTCCATGAACAGCTCGCGGTTGAAGGCGTCGCGCCTGAAGTCACTGTCCATCAGGCTGCGCGCGTTGTACAGGCCGCGCAGCGTGCGTGCGGAAAAGCCGGTCAAGCCCGGGGTTTGCTGGAAGACCAGAAAAGTTTCCAG
>JANNMQ010000370.1:0-9660 GCA_031398045.1 Rubrivivax sp. | reverse complement strand
GGGCATCTCGATGCTGGTGGTGCAGTTGGAACAGGCGCGCCGTTCGGCCCAGGCGCTGGCCGACAAGACCGCCAGCGTGGCACCCACCGAGGCCACGGTGCAAGGCCCGTTTTATTGGGAAGGTGCACCGGTGCTGCCGCTGGGCACCGACATCGGCAAAGGCATGCCAGGTGATGCGGCCTACTACAGCGGCCGCGTCACCGACACCCACGGCCAACCGATTGCCAACTGCTGCCTGGACGTGTGGTCGGGCGACGGCGAAGGCGTGTACGACATGCAGATGGGTGACGACGCTGGCATGCGGCTGCGCGGGCGCTTTCACACCGACGAACAGGGGCGTTACCACTACTGGTCGATCAAGCCTTACTACTACCCCGTGCCTTCAGATGGCCCGGTGGGCCGCATGCTGCGTGCCATGGGCCGCCACCCGAACCGACCGGGCCACATCCACATGATGGTCTACCGCGACGGTTATGTGCCCGTCACCACGCACCTGTTTGCCGCCGACAGCCCCTATCTGGATTCAGACGCCGTGTTTGGTGTGCGCGACAGCCTGGTCATTGCCTACCAGCGCCATGCAGGCGGCACCGCGCCCGACGGCCGTGTGATGGACAACCAGACCTTCCACACCGCGCAGTACGACTTTGCGTTGGCGCCAGTTTAGAAACGCATAACTATCGAAAAGCATGCCATCCCACCCGGCAAGACCACCAACTCCGAAAGTGCCATCTGCCGCAGCGACGGTGAAACCATGGTCATGCGCGGCCCCGAGCAGGGCGCTTGTGTGGCAAAACATGCAGGCCGTGAATAAACTGGTGTTGTGCTCAAGCGCCAACAAGTACAAACGCTGTTCTGTTCCGCTCATGCCTGCCGCTTGCGCAGCAGGCGCTCGCCAGGCACAAACCGTCCACTGGACTGTTTGTGTCCGGGCTCTCTCATCATTCATCGGCCTGCGGCCGATGAATTCCTTCTTTACTTCGCTCCACAGAGCGCCCCACCGGACCGATCCGACACGATGGTTGTGGGGACACAGGACCGCGCCAATTGTCGCGGCCGTGCCTTTTTTTCTTGACGCGCCACGCTGGTGGAAAGCCCTGAGGACAGGGTGACCGGCGCAGCGACGTAAAGGAGGAATTCGCCGGCCGCAGGCCGGCGAAGGGGGACATGAGCGGAGCCGGTCACCCTGGCCCCAGGGCTCGCCACAGTGCTGGAGCAAATTCCAAATGACAAGAACGCGCATCAAAGGCGCAACCGTCATCACGATGGATCAACAGGGTGTACGGCTAACAGCAGACATCCTGATCACCCATGACACCATCACCGACATCACCCACATCGCACCACGCATCCAGGCAGACGACGCAGAACAGGTCAACGCAACCGGCTGCATCGTCATCCCCGGCCTCATCAATGCCCCTATGCGCACCTGGCAGACGGCACTGCCAGGCGTGGCTGCCAACTGGACGCTGCCGGAAGACTTCAAGAAGATGCACGCCGGCCTGGCCACGGCGCTTTTGCCTGAAGACCTGCACATCGCCACGCTGGATAACGGCCAGCCGCAGCGCTTCTGCGAACGGGGCATGAGCTTTTCAGCCGCCGCGCAAAGCGAAATGTCGCAAGGCCATGGCCACCCGCTCACGGGCCGATTGCGCGCCTTGGGCGAAGCGCCTTCGCTGGGTGTGGACCTGGAATCGGTGATGGGCGGCGACCTGCTCACACCAGCGCGCAGGGCCCTGGGCATGCAGCGCAGCCCGGACAACGTGGCCCACCGCGCTGCTACGGGCGCCCTACCGGCCACCATCACCATCCCTGCGCTAAAGGCACTGTCTTGGGTGACGGTGCAGGGTGCCCGCATGCTGCACCAACGGCACCGCGTCGGCACGATAAAGGCCGGCAAATAAGCTGATCTGGTGCTGGTGCGCGCCGACCTGCTGAATATGCAGCCGGTGCACGACGCCGTGGCCAGCGTGGTGTTTCAGGCCACACTGGCCAACATCGACAGTGTGATGGTGGCCGGCCGCTGGAAAAATCGTGACAGCCGGCTGCTGGGCGTGGGCCCAGACCTTCCTCAGCAAGCCCGTGAAACTGGTGGTGCCCTGCAGCGTCGGCAGCGGCACCGACATCGCCGCGCGCACGGTGGATGAATTCATGGCCAGGGGGCTGGGCCAGCCGGTGGTGATCGCAAACAAACCCGGCGCCGGCGGCACCATCGCTACGGCGCAGGGCCCAAGGGCGAGGCCGATGGCCACACCGTGCTGCTGCCGTCGTCGGGCCACGCGGTCAACCCGTCCATCTACCCCTCGCTGAGCTGCGACGCGTTGAAAGACCTGACAGGCGTGACGCCGCTGGTGGCCATGCCTAACGTGTTGGTGGTGTCCTCCGCACGCGGCTGGGAAAGTGTGGCCGACCTGTTGGAGCCGCCGCAAGGCTGCAGGTGGCCGATACGAAGGGCACCGCGTTGTCCACTACGCGGCTGGTGTTCAGCTCGCTGCCTGACGACCAACCGCTGCGCCTGGCTGGCCAGCTGATGCCCGCTGGCATGACACTGGAAATAGCTGACTGGCGCAACGTGCCGGTGTTTGACGGCGACGTGCTGGTGCAAGGCCTGCCCCCCAGAGTGGTGGCCCTGCGCGAACGCGTCCATCGCGCCGACGGGGTGCTGATTGCCACACCCGAATACAACTTTTCCATCCCCGGCGGATGGAAGCATGTGCTGGACGGGCTGAGCCGTGGCGACGACCAACCCTTTGCGCTGAAGCCCGTGGCGATGTTGAGCGCATCACCCGGCCCGCTGGGCGGCGCGCGGGTGCAGTACGACCTGCGCAAGGTGATGCTGTTCTTGAACGCTGCGGTGCTGGTCAAACCCGAGGTCTTCATCGGCGGTGCGGGTGCCAAGTTCGATGCCCAGGGCCAGTGCACCGACGGCACGACGCGCAAGTTCGTCGGCAACCAGATGGCGGCTTTCCATCGTTGGATAGCTGGCGTCAAGCGCATGCAAGCGGGCGCCTGAACAGCCGCACACCCGGGCGCTGCCGGTAGCATCTGCAGCCCGGTTGCGGCGCCCGCTTCCCTTCATCAGCCAGGAGCAGACATGAACCTTCACCACAAACTGCAGCAACGTGCTGCTCAGGGCCAGCCGATACGTGTGGGCCTGATCGGCGCCGGCAAGTTCGGCAGCATGTACCTGGCGCAGGTGCCGCGCACACCGGGTGTGCATCTGGTGGGCATTGCCGACCTGTCGCCCGAGGCTGCGCGCCGCAACCTGGCCCGTGTGGGTTGGGAACCGCAGCGTGTGCAGGCCCCGAGCCTGGACGCTGCGCTGCGCGATGGCAACACCCATGTGGGCGACGACTGGCAGGCGCTGGTGCAACACCCCGGCATCGACGTGATCGTGGAGTGCACCGGCAACCCCGTGGCGGCGGTGGACCACTGCCTGGAAGCCTTTGCCAACCGTAAACAGGTGGTGAACGTAACGGTGGAAGCCGACGCTTTCTGCGGCCCGCTGCTGGCGCGCAAGGCCGCTGCGGCGGGGGTGCTGTATTCACTGGCCTTTGGCGACCAGCCGGCGCTCATCTGCGACCTGGTGGACTGGGCGCGCACCTGCGGATTCCCGGTGGTGGCGGCCGGGCGTGGCCACAAATGGCTGCCGCATTTCAGCGAAAGCACACCCGACACGGTGTGGAACAACTGGGGCCTGACGGCCGAACAAGCCGCACGGGGTGGGCTGAACCCGAAGATGTTCAACAGCTTCCTGGACGGCAGCAAACCGGCCATCGAAAGCACCGCGGTGGCCAACGCCACCGGCCTGGCGGTGCCCAGCAACGGCTTGCTCTACCCACCGGCCAGTGTGGAAGACATTCCCTTCGTCACCCGCCCCCGGTCCGAAGGCGGCGTGCTGGAAAAAAAGGGCATGGTGGAAGTGATCTCGTCGCTGGAAACCGACGGCCGCGTCATCCCCTACGACATCCGCATGGGTGTGTGGGTGACGGTGGAAGGTGAAACCGACTACATCCGCAACTGCTTTGAGGAATACAAGGCGCACACCGACCCCAGCGGGCGCTACTTCACGCTGTACAAACGCTGGCACCTCATTGGCCTGGAGGTGGGTTATTCGGTGGCCAGCGTGATGCTGCGCGGTGAACCCACGGGCGTGGCGCAGGGCTGGAACGCTGATGTGGTGGCCACCGCCAAACGCGACCTGGCGCCGGGCGAGATGCTGGACGGCGAAGGCGGCTACACCGTGTGGGGCAAACTGCTGCCGGCGGCCACATCGCTGCAGATGGGCGGTCTGCCGCTGGGCCTGGCGCAGCAGGTGAAGCTGCTGCGGCCGGTAAAAAAAGGCCAGAGCCTGACCTGGGCCGACGTGGCCATGGACACGGGCACCCGGGCCTATGCGGTGCGGCGTGAAATGGAAACGTTATTTGGTTTGCACACGCGTTGATGGTGTTGCCTGCACAACAGCAGCCTGTTGCCAGCAGCGCCCGATGTGCAGCGGTTGGCACCCATTTCAGGCCTGCGAAAACCCCAATGAAGAAACACCAGGGGGCAGACCAAAATCGCGCAGCTTTGCCGGCCCGCCGCACGCACCGCGTGCAGGCCTGCCGCCACTCTCGCACAGGACTGTCCACTTGCAACTGCTTCAGCTGCTCATCAGCGGTATCGCCCAAGGCTGCATCTATGGCTTGATCGCGCTGGGCTTTGTGCTGATCTACAAGGCCACTGAAACCGTCAGCTTCGCGCAGGGCGATTTGATGATGGTGGGCGCTTTCGGCGGCCTGCTGGCGATGAATGGGCTGGGCTTCTCGGTCTGGGTGGCGGTGCCTGCAGCCGTCATCGCGATGATGTTGTTGGGTGTGTTGCTGGAACGTGCGGTGATACGCCCCATCCTGGGCCAGCCGGCGTTTTCCATCGTCATGCTGACCATCGGCGTGGGTTACGTTCTGCGCGGCGTTATCACGATGATCCCCGACGTGGGCACCGACACCCACACCTTGCCGCTGCCTTATGCCGGCCAGGTGCTGAAGCTGGGCACGCTGGTGGTATCAGCCGAACAGCTGGTGATCATTGCCGTCACCACACTGCTGTGCGCTGTGCTGTTTGCGCTGTTCAGGTACAGCACGCTGGGCATTGCGATGCAGGCGTCGTCGCAGAACCAGCTGGCCGCCTATTACATGGGCATACCCGTCAAGCGCTTGAATGGTTTGGTCTGGGGCTTGGCGGCGGGCGTGGCAGCCATCGCCGGCTTGCTGCTGGCGCCCATCACCTTTGTGCACGCCAACATGGGTTTCATCGGTCTGAAGGCCTTTCCGGCGGCGGTGGTGGGCGGCTTCGGCAGCCTGCCGGGTGCCATCGTCGGCGGCTTGATCATCGGCATTGTCGAAGCGGTGTCGGGCTTTTACCTGCCCGAAGGTTTCAAGGACATTGCGCCCTACATCGTGGTGCTGCTGATGCTGGTGCTGAAGCCCAACGGCCTGTTTGGCGAAAAGCTGCGCAAGAAGGTCTGAAGTACACCCCCCCATGCGCTACATCTTCAAGACCGACTACGACCAGGACATCCGGCTGGCCAAACACAGCGGCCATGTGTTCTGGTATGGCCTGTTGGGCCTGGGCCTGCTGGTTGCGCCCTGGGGCCTGCCTGAATACTGGGTGGCGCAGCTGACTTTTGTGCTCATCTACGCCGTGGTGGGCTTGGGGCTGATGCTGCTGGCCGGCTTCACGGGTTTGTTTTCGCTGGGGCACGCGGCCTTTCTGGGCGTGGGGGCTTATACCGAAGCGGTGCTCAGCAATGCGGGCTGGCCCTTTCCGCTCTCCTTGGCCTGCGCCACGGCTTTGTCGGCCGCCGTGGGTGTGGTGGTGGGTTTGCCGGCGCTGCGTGTCAAGGGCATCTACCTGGGCATGGCCACGCTGGCCTTCGGCTTCATCGTCGAAGAAGTGATGGCACGCTGGGAACACGTGACGGGCGGCAACGCGGGCCTGTCGGTGAAAGCGCCGTCGTTGGGCGCCTGGAAGCTGGACAGCGCCACCGAGTTTTATTTCCTGTGCCTGGTGCTGGTGGTGCTGGCCACGCTGGCGGTGATGAACCTGCTGCGCTCGTCCACCGGGCGAGCTTTTGTCGCCATCCGCGATTCGGAGATTTCGGCGCAAAGCATGGGCATCCACCTGGCGCGCTACAAAACGCTGTCGTTTGCGCTGTCGGCGGGGCTGGCGGGTCTGGGGGGCGCGCTGTATGCGCACAAGATCCAGTTCCTGTCGCCAGAACAGTTTGGCATCGTGCAGAGCATCGACCTGCTGTTGATGGTGGTCATCGGCGGCCTGGGTTCGGTGCATGGCGCCTTTTTGGGAGCCATCTTCCTGATCGTGATGCCGCAGCTGATTGCGCTGGCCAAAGATTACCTGCCGGCCGCCATTGGTCAGGCCACGGGGCTGCAGGGCACCGTGTATGGCCTGTTGCTGATTGCCTTTGTGCTGTTTGAACCGATGGGCCTGTACGGCCGCTGGCTGAAGGTGCGCGCCTGGTTCCAATTGTTTCCGTTCTACCGCAAGGGCATGTTCAAGCGGCAGAAGTCGTTCCAGAAATCGGACCGCTTGAAATGAGCGCTGCCACCACCGCTGGCGCCAATGCCGACGTGCTGCTGTCGGCCCAAGGCCTGACGGTGCGCTTTGGCGGCGTGCTGGCCGTCAACAACGTCAGCTTTGACGTCAAGCGCGGCGAGGTGTTCACGCTCATCGGCCCCAACGGCGCCGGCAAGACCACGGTCTTCAACCTCATCAGCCGCATCTACACGCCCACCAGCGGCAGCATCGACTATGCGGGCGCTGACGGCCGCCTGCTGCGCCTGACTGACCAGCCACCGCATCAGATCGCCGGCCTGGGCATTGCACGCACTTTCCAAAACATTGAGCTGTTTGAACATGCCACCGTGTTGCAGAACCTGCTGATTGGCCGCCACACCCACCGCGGCACCGGTTTCTGGAGCGAACTGTTTTTCAGCAGCGGCACCCGCGCAGCTGAAAAACACGCACGCCAGAAGGTGGAAGAAGTCATCGACTTCCTGGACCTGCAAAAACACCGCGAAACGCTGGTGGCCGGTTTGCCCTACGGCGTGCGCAAGGTGGTGGAAATGGCGCGCGCCCTGTGCACCGAACCGCGCCTGCTGTTGCTGGACGAACCTTCTTCGGGTCTGAATGTCGAAGAAACCGACGACATGGCGTTCTGGATCGCCGACATCAAAAACGTGCTGGGTATTACCGTGCTGATGGTGGAACACGACATGAGTCTGGTGTCCAAAGTGTCTGACCGCGTGCTGGCCATGAGCCAGGGTGAAGAGTTGGCCACCGGCACGCCCGCGCAGGTGCAAAGCCACCCGGGTGTGATTGAGGCTTACCTGGGCAGCGTGGATGACATGTCGGGCCTGCGGCGGCCCAAACCAGCAGATTCGGCTGCGGTGAAGGCGCGCACATGAACACCGCTGTACCAGCCGTGAGCCCAGCCGTGGTGGCCGCCGGTGAAAGGCCGATCCTGGAACTGCTGAACGTCGAAAGCGCCTACGGCCCCATCAAGGCCATACGCGGCGTCAGCCTGAAGGTGCGGCGCGGCGAAATCGCCACCGTGCTGGGCAGCAACGGCGCGGGCAAAACCACGATCCTGAAAACCATCAGCGGCATCATCGATCCGCGCAAGGGCAGCATCGAATTCAAGGGCAGCAACATCACGGCGCAAGACCCGGCGGCCATCGTGCAGCAGGGCCTGATGCATGTGCCCGAGGGGAGGGAGGTGTTCCCGCTGCTGAGTGTGCGTGACAACCTGCTGATGGGTGCCTACACACGCAAAGACCGCGACCACGTGGCGCGCGACATCGAAGCCGTGTTTGGCTACTTTCCCATCCTGCGCGAACGCACGGCGCAAGACGCGGGCCTGCTGTCGGGCGGCCAGCAGCAGATGCTGGCCATCAGCCGCGCGCTGATGGCCAACCCCGAACTGATCTTGCTGGACGAACCCAGCCTGGGCCTGTCGCCGCGGCTGACCAAGGAGATCTTCGAGATCGTGGTGCGCATCAACCGCGAACGCGGCACCACGCTATTGCTGGTTGAGCAGAATGCCAACATGGCGTTGAACGCGGCCGATTACGGCTACGTGCTGGAAAACGGGCGCATCGTGATGGAAGATGTTTGTGAAAACCTGCGCGAAAAGGACGACATCAAAGAGTTCTACCTGGGCATGAAAGCCGAAGGCGTGCGCGGCGACCGACGCTGGAAAAAGAAGAAGACCTGGCGCTGAAGAACATGATTGGCGAACACACCACATGAGTGCACTCTGGGACTTGTCCCACATACAGCCGAAGACGGAAGTGGTGCTGCCGGGCGACACCATACCGGCGATGTTCTGGAACGCGGTGGCGCAGCGTGGTGCGCAAGTGTGGATGCGCCAGAAACACCTGGGTCTGTGGCGCAGCTGGACCTGGACGCAGACCGGTGCTGCGGTGCGCGAAATTGCCCACGGCCTGATGGCACTGGGTTTTGAGCCTGGCCACACCGCGTCCGTGCTGTCCAACACCACCGTCGATTGGGTGCTGGCCGACTTGGCGGTGCTCAGCGCCGCTGGTGTTTCCAACGGCATCTACCCCACCGACGCGGCGTCGCAGGTGCAGTACCTGTGTGAAGACAGCAGCACGCGCGTGCTGTTTGTGGAAGACGACGAGCAACTGGACAAGGCACTGGAGGTGCGTGAGCAGCTGCCGTTGTTGCAGAAGATCGTGGTCATCGACATGGAAGGCCTGCACGAACTGAAAGACCCACAGGTCATCGGCCTGGACGCCTTGCGTGCACTGGGCCGCGACCACCTGAAGCAGCATCCCCATGCGGTTGAACAGCGTGTGGCCGCCGTCAAGCCCGAAGACCTGGCCATCCTGGTCTACACCTCGGGCACCACCGGCAAACCCAAAGGTGCGATGCACAACCACAAGGGCCTGGTGTACGTGGTGCGGGGCTACAACACGCTGATCGCGCGCGACGACAACGACGAGTGCATGTGTTTTCTGCCGCTGTGCCACATCGCTGAGCGGCTGGGGGGTGAATATTTTTCGCTGTACACCGGCGCCAAGCTCAATTTTGTCGAGAACCCCGACACCGTGCCAGAGAACGTGCGCGAGATAGCGCCCACGGTGTTCACCGCCGTGCCGCGGGTGTGGGAAAAGTTCTACAGCGGCGTGATGATCGGCCTGAAAGAGGCCGGCAAGCTGCAGCAAGGCGCCTATGCCTGGGCCATCGGTGTTGGCCAGCAGGTGGCCGACCTGGTGCTGGCCGGCAAGCCGGTGCCGGGCAGCCTGAAGCTGCAGTTCCACCTGGCGCGTGTGCTGGTGCTGGACAACGTGCGCAAGCTCATCGGCATCCACCGCGCGCGTTTTTTGGTGACCGGGGCCGCGCCCATCTCACCCGAGCTGGTGCGCTGGTACCTCGCTTTAGGCGTGCCGATGCTGGAAGTGTGGGGCATGACCGAAACCTGCGGTGCGGCCACTGGCGTGCCGGCGCAGCACATCAAGCCCGGCAGCATCGGCCCGGCTGCCGCCTACAACGAAGTAAAGCTCGACCCGGCCACCGGCGAGATCCTGGTGCGGGGCCCGAATGTCTTCATGGGTTACCTGAATCAACCGGAAAAAACCG
>JANNMQ010000980.1:0-5946 GCA_031398045.1 Rubrivivax sp. | reverse complement strand
CTGCCCAACGTGCGCGTCAACACCCGCCATGTCGAAAAGGCCTTCTTCCGCAGCGCCCACCTGCGCAGCCCCGGCCGCATCGAGAACAGCTTTGCCAACGAAAGCTTCATCGACGAACTGGCTTTTGCTGCCAAGGCGGACCCGGCCGAGTACCGGTTGCGCGTGTTGAAGGACCCCCGTGCGGTGGCCGTGATCCACAAGGTGATGGCGCGCGCGAAGTGGCAGCCGCGCTCGGGCGTCAACCCGGCCGCAGCCGGTGCCGACATGGCGCGTGGCCGCGGCATCAGCTACCTGCGCTACAGCAACAACAACACCTACGTGGCAGCGGTGGCCGAAGTGGCCGTGAACCGCAAGACAGGCGAAATCAAGGTCGAACGTGTCTGCATCGCGCACGACTGCGGGCTGGTCGTCAACCCCGACGGAACCATCAACCAGATCGAAGGTGGCACCATCCAGACCGTGAGCCGCACGTTGATGGAGGCTGTGCGCTGGGATCGGCGCGAGGTACTTTCGCGCGACTGGGTCAGCTACCCCATCATCCGCCATGATCAGGTGCCACGTGTGGAAGTGGACCTCATCGACCGCCCCGACCAACCCACTTTTGCCGCTGGCGAGCCGACCCCATGCGCCATTCCGGCGGCCATCGGCAATGCGGTGTTCGATGCCACTGGGGCGCGTCTGCGCGAGATTCCGTTCACGCCTGATCGTGTGAAGGCAGCCATGCTGCGGCCGTTGGGCGCCTGATTGCCAGAGCCTGGCCTATCGGCAGTATCGGCAGCAGCGGCGCGGTGGGCGTGGCGTTGCTTCAGCTTCCGATCACCCCACCATCGTCTTTGCGCACCACCACGGTCGCGCTGCGTGGTCGCCCCTGCGGGTTGAAATCGGGCCAGTTGCTGTAGCGCCGCGGTTGCGCGGGGTCGCTTTTTTCGCTGGGTGTTTCACCCGGGTGCTGAATGTTGACAAACAGCGTGCGGCCGTCGGGTGTCCAGGTGGCGCTGGTCAGCTCACAACCGCTGGGGCCGACCAAAAAGCGGCGCACCTCGCCGCTGGCCACGTCACAGGCCAGCAACTGGTTGTTGCCCAGGCGCGCGACGTCACCTTTGCCGATGACGCTGGTGCTCATGTCGGTGCCTATCCACAAACGGCCCGCCGGGTCGAAAGCGATGGTGTCGGGGCTGCTGAAGGCGTCGCCTTTGACGTTGCCTTTGGCTTCGGCGCGAACGTTCTCCGGGTCTCCAGCCAGCAGCAGGTGGTTCCAGGCAAAGGCCGTGCCGTCAAAGTCGCCGTCTTCCTTCCAGCGGATGATCTGGCCCATGGTGTTGTTGGCGCGCGGGTTGGCAGCGTCCACGCCGGGCTGGCCGCTCTGGCCGCGGCCACTGTTGTTGGTCAGCGTGCAATAGACGTAGCCGCTGCGCTCGTCGATGGCCAGCCACTCGGGGCGGTCCATCTTGGTGGCGCCCAAAGCGTCGCTGGCCTGGCGCGCCTTGATCACCACCTCGCCTTGGTCGGCAAAGCCGCCGGCCACCGTCAGCGGGCCCTGGTCGTGCACCAAAGGCAGCCAGCGGCCGCGGCCATCGGCGTCGAAGCGGGCCACGTACAGCGTGCCGTGGTCTAGCAGTGTGGCGTTAGCCTGCGCTGCCGTTTGGCCGTTACCGGCGGCGGCCACTTTGTCGCGGCTGACAAATTTGTAGATGTACTCGAAGCGTGCGTCTTCACCGCTGTAAACCACGGCGTGGCCGATTTTCGTCACCGCCACCCAGGCGCCTTCGTGTGCGGCGCGGCCGAGCGCGGTGCGTTTGACGGGTGTGCTGCTGGGGTCCATCGGGTCCACCTCCACCACCCAACCAAAGCGGTTGGGCTCGTTGGGGTTGCGCACGGTATCGAACCGCGGGTCGTGTTCGTTCCATCGGTACCAGGTGGTCTTGCGGATGCCCCAGCGCCTTTCATGGGCGGTGGGCTGGTCGCTGGGCACAAAGTAGTTGGCCCAGTTTTCTTCGCCTGACAGGTAGGTGCCCCAGGGCGTTTTGCCGCTGGCGCAGTTATTCAAGGTGCCCAGCGCCAGCCGGCCGCTGGGGTCGGCGCTGGTCTTCATCATGGTGTGGCCGGCAGCCGGGCCGCCGATGGCAAAGGGCGTGTTGGCGGTGATGCGGCGCGCGTAGCGTGAAGGGCGCACCATGCTCCACTGGCCGGCCTGCTGCTGCACTTCGATGACCGAGATGCCATGTGCAGCCTGGGCCTTGGCCACTTTGTCCGCGGTCCAGTTCTGCTGTCCGCCCGGGTGCAGCAGGCCGTCGTCGGTGTATTCGTGGTTCGTCACCAGCAGGCCGCGCTGCGCGCCATCCAATGGGTAGTAATGCATGCCGTCGTGGTGCATGCCCATTTGCAGCGCCTGTTCGGCGGCGCTGTTGCTGGCGTCCATCTTGAAGGCCGGCAGGTTGCCGGCGATGCCCACCGGTTCACCCCAGGGTGCCAGCACCTGCGTGCTGTAGCCCGGGGGCACCACCACGGTGTCGGCAGTGGAAGGCGGCACGCTGGTGAAGCCCAGTGCTGCGCCGCTGCCCAGGCCCGCCGCGCAGCCCGGTAGGCTGGCGGCCAGCGGCGCCAGCCATCCGGCCAGCGCGGTGGCAGCACCCCCTTTCAGCACCAGACGCCGCGACGGTTCGCTGACATCGTGGATGCTGGGGTTGCCAGACCGGTTGCTGTTTTCCATCTGGCTGTAATCCTTGGCCATGGCGGTGGTTCCTGGGTATGGGCGATTGAATGTGTGTGGGGGATGGGGTGCCAAGGCCGGTGCTGAGCGGGCGCCCCTGGGCAACTGTACGGGAGCCCTCGGCGGCGGCCAGTCGGCTTGCACCGTGTTTCAGCACGCCGTCTGCGTGGGCCGTCGCAGCGGCCATCGCCGCCGCCGCCAGCCTGCACACACTGTGGGCCACAAAGCTCAGACGGTTGATGAATCAGCCTGCACAACCATGAACCACATCCCATCCTGGCGCCTGCACCTGCTGGTGCTGCTGCTGTTGGAATGGCTGAGCACGCTGATCGGGCGGCTGGCAGCGGTGCAGCGGCCGGCCCCACGCAACCACTCGGGTATCGTGCCTTGATGCCTGCTGCTCCTGCCGCTGTTGCACCCGGCCCCAACAAGGCGCGCGGCTGGCGTGCCTTGTTGGGGCCGGTTCGTCTGCGCACCACGCTCATCGCCTGCGCCATCGTGGCCACAGCCTTCAGCTTCACCTGGCTGCCCGGCCTGCATGAATTGTGGTTGCAGGTGTTTGCCATTGGGTTGGCGCTGATGCTGGTCTACGGCCTGTTTGAACAGTGGCCGCGCCAGTTGCCACCCTGGCTGGCGCGCTGGGCGCTGCAGGTGGTGGCCGTGGGTGCGGCGGCGCCATTGCTGGTGTTTGCTGCTTACTTGCTGCGCAGTGACCCGGCGGTTGGGCCTTTCTGGGTAGAACCGCGGCGGCTGGAAGGCTTTTTCACCTTCACTTTCATCGGCACCCTGCTGGCGCCGTGGATAGCGTTGGCCGCCCTGGTGCGCCAGCGCGAAGCCTGGGCCCAGGAACAGGCGTTGGCCTTCGAGCTGGAACGCAGCGAACTCGCGCGCCAGGCGCTGGACGCCCGCCTGCGCCTGCTGGGCGCCCAGGTGCAGCCGCACTTTTTGTTCAACACGCTGGCCAATGTGCAAGCGCTGGTGGAAGCCGGCTCGCCACGCGCGCCGCAGCTGCTGCAGCACTTGACGGCCTACCTGGCCGCCGCCGTGCCGCGCTTGGACGACGCGGCTTCCACCTTGGGCCAGGAACTGCAACTGGTGCGCGCTTACCTGGAACTGATGCAAATGCGGATGCCCGACCGGCTGCAGTTTGCGCTGCAGGTGCAGCCCGGCGTCGAGGCCCTGCATTGCCCGCCGCTGACCCTGCTGACGCTGGTGGAAAACGCCGTGCGCCATGGCATCGACCCCAGTGTGGATGGCGGCCGTATCGACATCGACGTGCGGTGCATCCAGGGCCGCTGCCGCTTGCGGGTGGTGGACACGGGCGTGGGCCTGCAGGCCGGCGGGCATGGCCTGGGCACCGGCCTGGCGGCGCTGCGTGAACGCCTGCAGCTGGTGTTTGCGGGCGACGCCCATCTGGTGCTGGGCGCGACCCTTCCGCGGGGCGTGACGGCCGAGCTGGATTTTCCTGAAAGGGCATGAACAGACCATGAGCCTGATGACCACCCCCACCCCCACCCCCGCGCCGGCCACCACGGCGCTGATTGCCGACGACGAGCCGCTGCTGCGCGAGGTGCTGCAGTCGCGGCTGGCGCAGGCCTGGCCAGCGCTGCACATCGTGGCGCACGCGCGCAACGGCCTGCAGGCGGTGGAGCTGTTTGAAACCCACCGGCCCACGGTTTGTTTCCTGGACGTGCACATGCCCGGCCTGACCGGCATCGAAGTGGCGCGCCACATCGGCCCGCGGGCCCATCTGGTGTTTGTCACCGCACACGACCAGTACGCGCTGCAGGCCTTTGAACAGGGTGTGCTGGACTATCTGGTCAAGCCCGTCACGCCTGAACGCTTGCAGGCCGCCGTGCTGCGTCTGCAAGCGCGGCTGCAGCAGGCGCAACCCGCGGTGCACACCGAAGCGCTGCTGCAGCAGTTGGCTGCGCAGCTGAAGCTGGGCCAGCCCGAACCGCTGCGCTGGCTGCGGGCTTCGGTAGGCGCTGCACTGCGGCTGATACCGGTGGCCGACATCGACTACCTGAAAAGCGATACCAAATACACCCTGGTGGCCCACCGCGGCGACGACGGCCAGCCCGCCGAAGCGCTGATACGCCTGCCGCTGAAAGACCTGCTGCCGCAGCTGGACCCGGGCCAGTTTATGCAGGTGCACCGTTCGGTGGTGGTGAACCTGCACGCGGTGCGCCGCGTGACCCGTGGCGACAACGAAACGGCAGAAATCGAACTGAAAACCCGGCCCGAACGGCTGCCGGTAAGCCGCAGCTACTTGCCGCTGTTCAAGGAGATGTAGGGCCGCGCTGGCGCAACGCTGCCAGCACGGCGGCCAGGCGGCCCTGCAACGCCGCGTCGGCCAGCGGCCGCCGCAGGGCTTCGGCCAGCCACTGGTCGGGGGTCAGCGCAGCCGCCGCTGCTGCGCGTTTGCTTTCCAGCGCTGCTTTCATGGCCTGCACCTGCAGTTCTCGCCGTGCGCTGGCGCTGTCGGGTGGCGACGGCAGGTTCCAGGCCACTTCCAGCTGCAGCAGCACGGCTTCGGGGCTGAGGGCGGCAGATTTGGCGCTGGTTGGCGTGGCCGCAGGGCTGGCGGTGGCCAGGCCTGCGCGCTGTTGCAAGGCGGTTTCCCACGCGGCGGGCAAGGCCGGCAACGCCGCCCAGTCTTGCGCCAGCGAGCCGGTGGCGGTGTGTGCGGGGGTGTCCGAAGAAACGTTGACTGATGCGTCGGTTGACGTGTCGGCTGCTGCGTCGGTTGACGTGTCAGCTGCCGCGTCGGCAGCAGCCGGTCCCGGGCTGGCGGCGTTGCCCGCCTCGCGCGCCACGCACAGCGCCAGTTTGGCCGCCAGTGCGTCGCAGGTGGCCTGCCAGCTGCGCTGGCGGCTGCCGGCCAGCCACAGTTGCGCGGCTTCCCGCGCGCGCCGAAAGCGGTTGTCCAGCGCAGCCGCTTGCGCGCGCGGCGCTGGGCCACAACGCTGCCATTGGGTGTCCACGTCGGCCAGCGTGCGCTTGCTTTCAGCAGGCGGCGTGGTGTCGAGTGACGCCACCAGCGCTTCCAGCTTGTCGATCAGTGCCACCCGCTCGTCGGCGTAAGCTTTGAATTCGGCGTCGCGGGCGCTGAAGGCGGCTTCGCGGGCGCTGAACACGGCGTCCAGCGCGGTTCTGAATTGCGTCCAGAGCGCGTTTTCAAGCTGGCGCGGCAGCGGCAGGCCTTGTGCACATTGCTGCCACTGGGCCTGCAG
>JANNMQ010000975.1:0-1712 GCA_031398045.1 Rubrivivax sp. | reverse complement strand
AACATTGTCGGTTTGGCTCTGGCCGCAGCCCTGGCCGCAGCCACGGTCGCGCTTGCCGCGCAGCCCGCGACCCTCGCACCCACCATGCCGCCTGCCCCGCCCTCCTTCACACCCGCCGCGATGCCAGGCCCAACCCCGTCCACAGGTACGGGTGCCGCACAAGCCGTGCTGCAGACCATGGGCCTGGCCTGCGAACGGGGCGAGCGGCGGCTGTTTGAAGGCCTGCATCTGCAACTGCACGCCGGCAGCGTGACCTGGCTTCGCGGCCGCAACGGGCGCGGCAAAACCAGTTTGTTACGGCTGTTGGCCGGTTTGTCGACACCGGCCGCGGGTGAGATTCACATCATGGGCCAGCCCCACCGGGCAGCGGGTGCCGCATGGCGCCGCCACTGGGCCTATGTGGCGCACCACAACGCGCTGAAAGACGACCTCAGCGCCACCGAAGCCCTGTCCTTTCTGGCGCGCCTGCACGGCCTGGCTTGCACGCCCGCTGCCCTGCAGCAAGCGCTGCACCGCATGGGCATTGCCAACCGCCAGCATGCGCCGGTGCGCACCCTCAGCCAGGGCCAGCGGCGGCGCATTGCCTTGGCACGCCTGGCTTTGCAAGGCAGCGCCACGCTGTGGCTGTTGGATGAACCCTTTGACGCGCTGGACGTCGACGGCATCGCAGCTTTGAATGGCTTGATCGCAGCCCATGCAGCCGAGGGCGGCTGTGTGCTGCTGACCAGCCACCAGACGCTGACGCTGGAGCAGCCGGTACCGCAGGAACTGGACCTGGAAGCCTATGCGCCACGCACGGTGCAGACAGTGCAGGCAGCGCAGGCAGCGCAGGCCTGAACACCCGATGTCTGCAGCCGCCTCTGAAACCGCCCCGGAACCCGCCAACGCCGCCGTGTTCACCAGCATCTTGCTGCGTGACCTGCGCCTGGCTTCACGCCGACGCATCGACGCCCTGCTGCCCTTGGCTTTTTTTCTGGTCGCCTTGAGCCTGTTTCCGCTGGGTGTAGGCCCAGAGCCTCAAACGCTGCGTCAAATTGCGCCAGGCGTGGTGTGGGTGTGTGCGCTGCTGGCGTCGATGCTGTCGGTGAACGCGATGTTTGCGCAAGACTTTGCCGACGGTTCGCTGGAACAGATGCTGCTGGCGCCGCAGTCGGCACTGGCCGTGGCGGCTGCCAAGTGCTGTGCGCACTGGCTGTTGTCGGGCCTGCCGTTGATAGTTGCCACACCGCTGGTGGGGCTGCTTTTTGACATGTCGGCGCCCGCACTGTGGGCCTTGTTGCTCGGTTTGCTGCTCGGCACGCCCATCCTCAGCCTGCTGGGTGCTATGGGTGCGGCGCTGACGCTGGGCTTGCGCAGCGGTGGCATGTTGTTGATCTTGATCGTGTTGCCACTGGCCACACCCGCGTTAATCTTCGGCTCAGGTGCGGTGGGTATGGTGGAAGCCGGCTTGTCCGCCAGCGGGCATTTTTCGCTGTTGGGGGCCTTGTTGATCGTCACCGCCCTGGGCAGCCCGCTGGCCACCGCAGCCGCATTGCGCATTTCCACTGAATGATGGTCCCGACCTACTTTTTTGTTGCACCTTGAACGCACCCACGCTGCGATTTTTCACTTTTGCTGCTCCCGCCCGGCTGTACCAACTGGCCGGCTGGCTGGTGCCCGTGTGCTGGCTGTTGGCTGCGCTGCTGGCCGCTGTTGGCTTGTACATCGGCTTT
>JANNMQ010000291.1:0-3660 GCA_031398045.1 Rubrivivax sp. | reverse complement strand
CCTGAACCGCTTGGCCATGGCGGTGGTGCGGCCGGGCGGCAATGGCCGCGCCGATGCACGTGGCCTGCTGCGCCAGCAGGCGCGCCAGTTGCTGACCAAGCTGGAAACCGCACAGCGCCGCACCAAGACCGACGAAGCCACGCGTGCCCACCTGAACGACAGCCTCGACACGCTGCGGCAAGCCCTGGCGGCCACCATCCAGCGCCAGGCGCTCTGAAGTCGGAAGGCCGCAGCAAGGCGGCCCTGGTGCTTGCGGCCTGGTGCTTGCGGCCCTGGTGCTTGCGGCCTGGTACGTGCGGCCTGGTGGCTGGCATCAACCTTATGATGCCAGCCCCAACCGCAACAAGGGCACCTTATGCACGCATGGCTCTGTGAAACCCTGGACGGCGTGGCCGCTCTGCGCTGGAAAGAACTGCCCACACCCGAGCCCCAGGCCGGTGAAGTGCGCATCGCCGTCAAGGCCGCCAGCCTGAACTTCCCCGACCTGCTGATCGTCGAAGGCAAGTACCAATTCAAACCGGCACTGCCCTTTGTGCCCGGCGCCGAGTTTGCCGGCACCGTGGATGCCGTAGGCGCCGGTGTCACGCACCTGAAAGTGGGCGACACCGTGGCGGCCATCGCAGGCACGGGCGGTTTTGCCACCCATGCGTGTGTGAAGGCGGCCCAGGTCTTGCCGCTGCCGCCGGGTTTTGATGTCGGGCATGCCGCTGCGTTTGCATTCACCTACGGCACGTCGCACCACGCGCTGGTGGACCGTGCACAACTGCAGGCCGGTGAAACCGTGCTGGTGCTGGGCGCAGCCGGCGGTGTCGGCACCGCCGCGCTGCAGATTGCCAAAGCGATGGGCGCGCGTGTCATCGCCGCTGCATCCAGCGCCGAAAAATGCGCACTGTGCACGTCACTGGGTGCTGACGCCACCATCAACTACAGCACTGAAAATCTGCGCGATGCGTTGAAGACGCTGACCGAAGGCCGAGGGCCTGACGTCATCTACGATCCCGTGGGCGGGGTGTTCGCCGAACCTGCATTCCGCTCCATCGCCTGGCGGGGTCGCTACCTGGTGGTGGGTTTTGCCGGCGGTGCCATACCGGCTTTGCCGTGGAACCTGGCGCTGCTGAAAGGCGCTTCCGTGGTCGGCGTGTTCTGGGGCGACTTCGTCAAGCGTGAACCCAAAGCCAGCGCTGCAGCCCTGCAACAGCTGGCCCAGTGGTACGCCGCTGGCAAGGTGCAGCCCGTGATCGACCAGCGCCTGCCCATGTCGCACATCGAACAGGCTTATGCACGCATGGCCAGCCGGCAGGTGCGTGGCAAGCTGTTGCTGGTAAACGAATAGAGCACAACCAACCTTGGTCGGGTTTTCTTCAGAGACAGGCCGGAACCGCGCTAGCATTGCCGCTTGCAGTTAAGGCGCTGAGTCCACGATGCCCGTCAAGGTATTGATCCTCGAAGACAACCCGGTCGCACGCAGTTTCTTGTGCCGTGTGGTGCGTGAGAGCTTCAGTGACGCCATCGCCATCACCGAAGCCGGGGACCTGGAAAGCGCGCGGCGGCACATCAGACTCACCGGTGGTAGCCAGGGTTTGCATGGCACCGACCCCTACAAACTGGTGCTGGTGGACCTGGAACTGCCCGACGGCAACGGCATGGAACTGCTGGCCGAGTTGACACATTACCCGGCCACGAAAATCGTCACCACGTTGTATTCCGACGACGACCATCTGTTCCCGGCGCTGCAGTGTGGAGCCGACGGTTACTTGCTGAAAGAAGACCGTTTTGAAGTGCTGGTGGAAGAGCTGCAGAAGATTGTGCGCGGCCAGCCCCCGTTGTCGCCGGCCATCGCGCGCCGTTTGCTGACGCACTTCAGACCCGGCGCACCGAGCGACAGCGCCCCCGATTCGGGATTTGCGCCGGCCCACAGCTTCACCACCAGCAAACCGGTGCCCTTGGGCACCCAGCTCGACCACGAGCGCCTGACGCCGCGTGAAAGTGAAGTTCTCACCTACCTGAGCAAGGGCTTCACCATCAAGGAAATCGCCAGCTTGATGGGCATCAAGTGGTTCACCGTCAACGACCACATCAAGTCGATCTACAAGAAGCTTAACGTTTCTAGCCGCGCCGAGGCTGCTGTTCTGGCCAGCAAACAAGGCCTGGTGTAGGGCACGCAGGCGGCATCGCCCAGCGCCGCCATACCCCCAAGCGCAGTCGTCACCCTTCCATGCTGCGCCCCCAGGCTGAAGATGACTGAATCGGCGGCAGATGCAGGCGGTGCCACCGCGGCCCAATCCAGCCCGGCCAGAACCATGGGTGACCGGACCGCCACGGGGGCCTCTGTCGCTGATGGTGACTCGGGTTTTGAAGCCAGCACGTTTGGCTCTGGGGTTGAACTGGATGAAGGCGGCCAACGTGTCGCTCGCCGCCGCCGCGCGCTGGTGCTGATGGCGCTGCTGGGTTGTTTGGGAATTTTTGTGCTGGCGCGCTGGTTGGCTGCAACACCCTATCTTGACAGCCAGTGGACGGCCACGGCGCAAGGCGGCCTGCAGGTGCATGCCAGCGTGGATCCGGCGCTGGCGCGCATGGGCGGCCAAATGCTGCAGGCCTTGGTGGGCTCTGACGGCACGGCTGCGGCCGTCAACGCCACGCTGCTGCAGCGTTCCCCGCGCTGGCAGGTTAGCGACACCTTGCGCACGCAGTCGATCGAGCAAAACCGCGTGCTCAGCGCTGCGCTGGCCACCGGGCAGGTGAAACTGCAGTTCGCCAGCGGCGAAGTGGTGGTGGTCGCGGCCACACCACGCGGCTACAACGGGCTGGGCTGGTTGTTCTGGATGCTGTGTGCGGCAGCGCTGGTGCTGTATCTGGTGGGCTGCGTGGTGGCGCTGGCCCGCCCCCAACTGCACAACCTGCTGTTCCTGGTGATGACCTTCTGCCAGGCGGGCAACCTGGTGGCGATTGCCACCGAAACACTGCCTGGTCTGGGTGTGCCGGCCGGCCTGCTGCAGCTGGACCTGCCACTGCGGTTGGCGCTGGATGCCTGCACCGGTGCGGCCATCGTGCATGCTTTTGCCTTGTACCCTTTGCGGCTGCCCCAAGCGTTCGGGCTGGCCCTGGTGGTTTGGCCCGCAGCCTGGGTGTGGGCCATGGCCGTGGCCACGGGCTTGGTGCCAGCCGCCTGGTGGTGGTCGCAAGGGCTCATCCTGGCCTTGGGCTTGTTGGCCGGGTGGGTGGCCCAGCAGTCGTATGCGCGCGAACCCAACCCTTTTGCGCTGGCCATGAAGCGCTTTGCAGTCACAACCGTGGCCACGGGCTTGTTGATGAGCGCGGCAGTGGCCCTGGCCGAACGGCTGCCAGGCTTGTCGCATGGCGTGGCCGTGGGTGCATCGGTTGCCTGGTATTTGTTCCTGGGCTCGCTGCTGGCACTGGTGCCCTTTTTAGCGGGCAGCCGGCGGGTGCTGCGTGAATTCGCACTGTTGGCCGGCATCAGCACCGTGGCCACGTCGCTGGACTTGCTGTTTGTCTCGCTGTTTTCGGTAGGGCCGTTTTTGTCGCTGGTCATCGCCGTGGCTGTAGCAGCCTTGTTGTATGGCGGTGCGCGCAAGTTCATCCTGCGTCAGGTGCTGGGCAGCAACATGCTGTCCACGGAACGCATCTTTGACCACCTTTACC
>JANNMQ010000283.1:0-1577 GCA_031398045.1 Rubrivivax sp. | reverse complement strand
GCCTGGACCCCGACGCCATTCACCTGCCCGGCATCTACGTGCACCGGTTGGTGTTGAACGCCAAGCCCGAGAAGCGCATCGAAAAGCGCACCATCACCGAAAGGGTCGGCGCTTAGCCGGCCAAACCTTCAAGGGTGCCGCCAGGCACCCGCCATCCACTTGCTTTCGAAGGAGGCTCGACATGGCCTGGACCCACGACCAGATGGCGGCGCGCGCCGCCCAGGAACTGCAGGATGGCTTTTACGTCAACCTGGGCATCGGCTTGCCGACCTTGGTGGCCAACTTCGTCAGCCCCGACATCGAGGTGTGGTTGCAAAGCGAAAACGGCATGCTCGGCATCGGCCCGTTCCCGACCGAAGATGCCGTCGATGCCGACCTGATCAACGCCGGCAAACAGACCATCACCACCTTGCCCGGTTCGAGCATCTTCGGCAGCCACGACAGCTTCGCGATGATCCGCGGTGGCAAGATCAACCTGAGCATCCTGGGTGCCATGCAGGTCAGTGAAAAAGGCGACCTGGCCAACTGGATGATCCCAGGCAAGATGGTCAAGGGCATGGGCGGCGCGATGGACCTGGTGGCCGGCGTGCGCAGCGTTGTCGTGCTGATGGAGCATGTGGCGAAGAAGAAGGACGGCAGCATCGACCTCAAGATCCTGCCCAGCTGCACGCTGCCGCTGACGGGCGTGGGCGTCGTCGACCGCATCATCACCGACCTGGCGGTGCTGGACGTCACCCCGCACGGCTTGAAGGTGGTGGAGCTGGCGCCTGGTGTGACCCGCGAAGAGCTGCAAAGCAAAACCGGCGTTCCCTTGCACTGAGGGTTGGCTGACGAATTCAGTGGCTGGCGCCGCGGCCGGAACTGACCACGTGCTGCCCCGCAGGTCCAGGCCCCTGTGGATGGTTATGCGGCTGGTTTTGCTGCTGGCTTCGTGGCTGGAGTTGGTGTCTTGCGCGCAGCCGGTGGCCGCGCCAGAGCCCCAGGCGGCAGCGGTGCCGCGGGGTTTGCCCCTTCTGGCGAGCCCACCCGCCCAACCAGAACCCAGCTCGGGCTGGGTCGACAAACTCGCTGTGTCCGCGCGCCACCACATGGTGGCTGCCGCGCACCCCCTGGCGGCCGATGCGGGGCTTGAGATCTTGCGTGCCGGCGGCTCGGCGCTGGACGCGGCGATTGCAGCGCAGATGGTGTTGACGCTGGTGGAGCCGCAGTCCAGCGGCATCGGCGGCGGCGCCTTTTTGATGCATGCCCATGGCGCACAGGTGCAGGCCTGGGACGGCCGCGAAACCGCACCGGCAGCTGCCCACGGGCGTTTGTTCATCGGCGCCGACAACCGGCCGCTGCCTATTGCGCAGGCCATGCTGGGCGGCCGTGCGGTGGCGGTGCCCGGTGCCGTGCGCATGTTGCAAGCGGCGCACCGGCACCACGGCCAGCTGCCCTGGGCGCGGCTGTTCGAATCCGCCATCACGCTGGCTGAAAGTGGCTTTGAAGTCAGCCACCGCCTGCACACGCTGCTGCAAGCTGAAACCGCCCTGCGCGCCGACCCACTGGCGCGGGCCTATTTCTACGCCGCCGATGGG
>JANNMQ010000228.1:0-1716 GCA_031398045.1 Rubrivivax sp. | reverse complement strand
CACCCATACCGGGCGCCAGCGCCGCTTTGACTATGGCGAACACCTGGTGGCTGAAGAACACATCGTGGTGCCCAAGCCCGGCAAAACCGGTGAACTGGACGCCTGGCTGCTGGGCACCACCTTTGATGCACGCCGCCAAAGCACGGTGTTGAATGTGCTGGACGCCGCGCATGTGGAAGACGGGCCTGTGGCGCAGGCGGTGTTGCCCTATCTGCTGCCGCTGGGTTTTCACGGCAACTTCACGGCGGTGGCTGGGACCTGAACGGCAGGCCCGCGCATGCCCAAAAAGCCCAACAATGCAGCCATGGTGACGCGCCCTCAAACCCCAGCCGTGCCGCCGTTGCTGGACGTGGCCATCGTTGGCGGCGGCATTGCCGGCTTGGTGCACCTGCACTACGCACGCCGCGCCGGGCTGCAGGCGCTGCTGTTTGAAAAAGCGCCTGCGGTGGGTGGTCTGTGGCGCACGCTGCCGGCCTGGCAGGACATCCAGATCAGCCCCGCCGACTGGGCCCTGGCCGGGCTGCCCATCGCGGGCGCACTGCAGCCGCAGGTGCTGGCCAACATTGAAAGCTGGGTGCCCACTTTGGGCCTCGGTGACGGCCTGCGGCTGAACACACCCGTTGAAGAGGCGCGCCCCACGGCACAAGGCTGGGCCTTGCAAACGCCGGGCGGCACCGTGCACGCAAGCCACCTGGTGGCGGCCACTGGTGCGCACAACCGCCCGCTGGTGCCCAGCGTGGTGCGGCACGCGCCGCGCGTGCGGGAATGGCACGCCAGCGCGCTGCGCGACCCCAGCCTGCTGCAGGGCCAGCGTGTGCTGGTGGTGGGTGGCGGCGCGTCGGCGTTTGACTTGCTGGAACAGTGCCTGGAACATGGTGCACAGCACATCACCTGGGTGCACCGCGGTCTGAAGTGGTTTGTGCCCACCGGCAAGCCCAAGCACATTGCGGGCAGCGTGCGCGGATTTGCCCGAATGCAGGCCAGCGGGCTGACTGCCGCCGAACAGAACGCCACCATCAACGCCGACATGCAGGCGCGTTACGCCCGGTTCGGCATCGAAGCCATTCGACCGCAGCAGCCCTTTGACGTGCTGAAAGACCAGCTGATTCCGGGCCGACCGCGCATGCTGGCGGCATTGAGTTCACTGCACCGCATCCCCGGCAGCGTGGGGTCCATTGAGGGCCACACCGTCAGACTGACGGGCGGCGAAACGGTGGACGCCGACGTGCTGCTGTGGGGCACGGGTTATGAGATGGACCTGCGCTGGATAGCCGTGCCGGCGCTGGCCTCGGTCACCAGCAGCAACGCACTGATGGCGCGCTGCGCCTGCATCTTCCGCAGCCTGGATGCCGGCCATCTGTACCTGCCGCAGACCGGACTGGATGGCATAGGCGCCACACCCTGGGCGAATGCGCTGATGGCACGCAGCACCATGTCACACATTCGTGGCACGGCCCAGCTGGACATGGCCCCGGTGGGGCACAAGGTCAACCACTTCGACATCGTGGCGCATCTGGGGCCGCGTGATGCGGGCAGTTTTGAGCCTGGGATATGGCAAGAACAATTTCGACGTTTGGCGTTGGACACGGCTGACGATCAGCCCTATCCCCTGCCCTGACGCCACCGGGCCACCGGGCCGCTGGGCCACTGGGCCACTGGGGCATCACCGCCATTGTGGATAGCTGTCTGCCGCGTGGGCCCGCACGCACGGCGTCG
>JANNMQ010000213.1:0-6578 GCA_031398045.1 Rubrivivax sp. | reverse complement strand
ATGCTGATCCTGATGGACATCGAACAGGTGATGAGCAGCCCCGAAATGGGGCTGATGGACAAGGTCACGCACTGAATACGCAGGGTTGCCGCTGACAAGCCCACAGAAGCCCGCCGTTGGCCCTGGGCAAAAAGCACAGTTGTGCCCCAAATTAGAGGAGTCCCAATGAAAATCACTTTCCCTTTGTGCGCCTTGTGCGCCAGCCTCGCCAGCACGTCGGTGTATGCCGACCACCCTTTGGTCAGCGAAACCGCCGATGCGCTGACGCGTGGCAGCTGCCAGGTAGAGTTCAACCGCGCGCAGGAAAAGGTCAAGCATTCGCCCACGCTGGGCAGTTCTGACGTGCAGTTTTCATGCGGTGCGGGCGCCCGTTCGCAAGTTGCGCTGGGGCTGAACAGCAGCCGTGTCGACGGGTTGCGGGTTGAAAACTACCGCGTTGCGGGGAAGACCACCCTGGTGGCCCCCGAAGACGGCAATACCGGCTTCGGCGTGCGCTACGGGCTGGGGTGGGCGTCCGGACAAGGCCAGGGCCAGCGTGGCACCCAGCTGGAGTCAGCCACCATCCTGGCCGTGGCCACGCGCGAAGTCATCAACGGTGTGCTGGCCCATGCCAACCTGGGCTTCACACGCGACCGGCTGCTGGCCAAGACCACCGGGCTGTGGGCTGTGGGCGTGGAAACCACCGACGCGTTCAGCTTGGCTGCCGACGTGTTTGGTGAAGAACGCGGCAAGCCCTGGGTGTCCATGGGCATGGGCTGGCGCGCCAGCAAAGATGTGTTCATCAGCTTGGCCTACGCACTGCAGACGGCTGATGAAAAGGCCAAAACCCTGAGCCTGGGCGTCAAGCTGGTGTTCTGACCGCACCCAAACGCCGCGCTGACGCACAAGCGGGCCGTGCAAGGCCGGGCCGCGCTGGTCTTGCCCGCAGCACCAATGGCTGCAGGGCAACCGGACCTACTGCTCCACCACATCAGCACCAGCCGGTGCCTTGAACTCGAAGCGTGTTTCGGGCAACGCCACGTTGGCGGTGAACCGCGAAAAGTCCAGCCGTGAACGCTGACCAAAGCTGTCGGTGATCTCGATGGCCGCCAGTTCCTTGCCACGAAAGCCCACGCGCATGTCTTGAAAGCTGCCGCCGGCAGCCCGCGGCGTGGCCGAAGCCCATTCCAGCCCCTGTGCTGCCGGCAAGTTGGCAAGCTTGAATTCAGGCTCCAGCGCAGTGCCCGCCAACACCGCAGCGGGCGTCGCGCCCAGCGCCTGTGTCAGTTTGCGTGAACTGGCCTGGTTCAAGTCGGCGTCGTAGATCCACACCTTCTGGCCGTCAGCCACCATCAGCTGTTCAAAGGGCTTGGTGTAGGCAAAACGAAAGCGGTTGGGGCGCACAAACTCGAAGTCGCCGCTGCTGGTCTTTTTGCGTGCACCGTCGGGTGAGGTGACGGTCTGCGTAAAGCTGGCTTGCCCGCTTTTGACGTCGCGCACAAATGCGCGCAGCGAGTCGACAGCGTCGGCTTGCGCGACCGATGCCGCCAGGGCAACGGCCATGCCCGCGAGCAACTGCCGCAGGCCAAACAAGCGCTCCAATGCTTTTGAATTCATCGCGACCTACTCCTCCCTTGCCGGCACCAGGATGTCGCGGTTGCCCGTGTGGCCCATGGCCGAAACCACACCCGACTGTTCCATCTGTTCCAGCAGTCGCGCGGCGCGGTTGTAGCCAATGCGCAAATGACGTTGCACCAGCGAAATTGAAGCGCGGCGGTGCTGCAAAACGATGCCCACGGCCTGGTCGTACATAGGGTCGGCTTCACCGCTTGGCAGGCCCGGGCCACTGCCCGCAGCGTCGCCACCCGCAGCGTCGCCGTCCAACACGCCACCCTCAAGAATGCCTTCGATGTAATTGGGTTCTCCCTGCGTCTTCAAGTACTCCACAACGCGGTGCACCTCTTCGTCGCTGACAAAAGCGCCATGCACACGCACGGGCAAACCGCCACCGGGGGTTAGATACAGCATGTCGCCCTGCCCCAGCAGCGCCTCGGCACCCATCTGGTCCAGGATGGTGCGGCTGTCGATCTTGCTGCTAACTTGGAAACTCAAGCGAGTGGGAATATTGGCCTTGATGAGGCCTGTGATGACGTCCACGCTGGGCCGCTGCGTGGCCAGTATCAGGTGCATGCCGCAAGCGCGCGCTTTCTGGGCCAGGCGTGCGATCAGTTCTTCGATCTTCTTGCCCACCACCATCATCAGGTCGGCCAGCTCGTCAATGACCACCACCACGGTGGGCAGGCTCTGCAGCGGTTCGGGTGCATCGGGGGTCAGGCTGAAGGGGTTGGGCAGCTTTTCACCCCGTTCGGCAGCCTCGGCAATCTTGCGGTTGTAGCCCGCCAGGTTGCGCACGCCCAGCTTGCTCATCAGCTTGTAGCGGCGCTCCATTTCACCCACGCACCAGTTCAGCGCGTTGGCAGCCTGCTTCATGTCGGTGACGACGGGCGCCAGCAGGTGCGGAATGCCTTCGTAAACGCTCATCTCCAACATCTTGGGGTCGATCAGGATGAGCCGCACGTCACGCGCTTCGGCCTTGTACAGCAGGCTCAGGATCATCGCGTTGATGCCCACGCTCTTGCCCGAACCGGTGGTACCCGCCACCAGGCAATGTGGCATCTTGGCCAGGTCGGCCACCACAGGTTGGCCCACGATGTCCTTGCCCAGACCCATGGTCAACAAAGAAGGTGAGCTGTTGTAGACGTCAGAGCCCAGAATCTCCGACAAGCGAATCATCTGGCGGCGCGCGTTGGGCAGTTCCAGCGCCATGGTGTTTTTGCCGGGGATCACTTCCACCACGCGGATGCTGATCAGCGACAGCGAACGTGCCAGGTCGCGCGCCAGGTTCACCACCTGCGCGCCCTTCACGCCCGTGGCGGGCTCCACCTCATAGCGCGTAATCACAGGCCCTGGGGACGCCGCCACAACCCGCACTTCAACGCCAAAGTCCTTGAGCTTTTTCTCAATCAGGCGCGACGTCATTTCCAGCGACTCGGCATTCACCGACTCTGGGCGCGCCGTCACACTGTCTAGCAGATCCACCTGCGGCAGCTTGGTGTCGCTGAGTTCTGCAAACAGCGGCTTTTGGCGTTCTTTGGCCAAACGCGGCGAAGGCACGATGCCGGTCAGCACGGGTGCAATGACCCGTGGCGGATGGGGCTGTTCCAACGCTTCCAGGTGCTGTTCCTGCACCACCACCTCGCGTTCGTGCATGGCGGCTTCGCCCACGCGGCGGTCTTCTTCCATTTCGCGCAGGTCGGCCCTGCGTTCGCGCAGACCGTCCAGGCGCTCGCCAATGCCATCGGCCAGGCGCAGCCATGAAAACCGCAATGCCAAGGCCAGGCCGACCACAAACAGCGTGATCCACAAGACGCCCGAACCCGCAAAACCCAGCCACTGCATGGACGTGGGCCCCACCACGTAGCCCAACACGCCACCGGCGTGGCCCGGCAGCAGCCCTTCCCAGCGGTACAAGCGCGTCCACTCCAAAGCACAGCTGGCTGACATCAGCAACACCAGGCCCAACCAAAAGTGCCAGCGGGGCGCGGTCACCGCAGCCGCGGGACCACGAAGCAGGCCTGCCAAGGATTTCAACCAGGCCCGCAGCGAGACCGGCAGCAACCACCAGGCCGAAAAGCCAAATAAAAATAACAAGGCGTCGGAAACGCGGGCGCCCAACACACCGGCCTTGTTGTGCAAAGCGGCGTGTGCACCCGAGGTGCTGAAAGCAGTGTCGTCGGCATGGTGGGTTGCCATTGCCAGCAACAGCAGCAACCAAGCCAACGCACCCACCAGCAGCCAGGCTTGCTGGCGCCAGCGTTTGGGGCCGGAGGCTGCAGCCGTCGCGGCCGTTGCGGCATTCGCCGCCGTACCGACGGCAGCGCCGTCACCACGCAAAGAACCAAGGGGGAAACTCATACTGCCATTGTGAAGGATGGCAGCAGAGGAACAAAAGCAGGCGTCAGTCGTTCTGCAATCGTTCTTTGATGACCACCGAGCCGTTTTCCTGCGTCTCGATGACGCCGCGGTCTTCCAGGTCTTTCATCACCCGGCTGACCATTTCACGCGAGGCACCCACCACCTTGGCCATGTCTTGGCGGCTGACCTTGTGGCGGATGATCTTCACGCCATCCACTTCTTCGGCCATGTCCAGCAGTGTGCGCGCCACGCGGCCGTAAACGTCCAGCAGGGCCAGCGATTCAATCTGGCGGTCGGCATTGCGCAGCCGGCGCACCAGCCCGCGCATGATGCCGTAGGACAAGGTGGAGTTTTCTGGCAGGCAACGTGCAAAGTCGGCGCGCGCCAGCACCAGCATGTCGGTCTGGATTTCTGCACGCACAGTGGCCGAGTGGGGTTCGTTGTCGATCAGGCTCATTTCGCCCACGTAGTCACCCGACTCCAGCACGGCCAGGATGACTTCCCGGCCCCGGGTGTCAGCGGTCAGCACACGCGCCCGGCCGTTCAACAAAATGAACAGGGCGTTGCTTTTGCGACCCTGTTCCACCACCAGTTCACCGCGCCGGTAGCGGCGCTTGACCACGCTGTCCGCAATGGCCTGCGCCTGGTCCACGGTCAACATGGAAAACAGGGGTACGCGGCGGATCAGGTCCAGGTTGGACAACATCGACATCTGGGAACTCCTCTGGTCGGGGTGACTCGGATCCTGCAAACCCAGCCTCACACCTGATGTCCCTGGGTCTGCAAGAATCAAGCTATTCTGCCCACTAATGTGTTGGTTTCCGTTGGAAGTGACACGCTTCTGGGCCCCAGATTCTTAGTTAAGGCCGTCCTGCGGACACTGCTTGTAGGCCTCCTCCGAACCCGGCACTCACGACCTCTGTACAGCTGGACCTCGCTTCGTCTGCTGCCTGACCCCTAACCTCCAACCACCATGACCCAGAAAACCTCCCACGCCCGCGTGCTTATCTTGGGCTCGGGCCCTGCTGGCTATACCGCTGCGCTTTACGCGGCGCGTGCCAACCTGCAACCGATGCTGATCACGGGCATGGCGCAAGGCGGGCAACTGATGACCACCACCGAGGTGGACAACTGGCCCGCCGATGTGGCCGGAGTGCAAGGCCCGGCATTGATGCAGCGTTTTCTGGAGCATGCCGAACGCTTCAACACGCAGATCGTGTTCGACCACATCAACCGCGTCGATTTCAGCCAGCGGCCGTTCCGTCTGATCGGCGACTCTGGCACCTACACCTGCGACTCGTTGATCATTGCCACGGGCGCCAGCGCCAAGTACCTGGGGTTGCCCAGCGAAGAGGCCTTCATGGGCAAAGGTGTCAGTGGCTGCGCCACCTGCGACGGCTTTTTCTACCGCGGCGACACCGTGTGTGTGGTGGGTGGCGGCAACACCGCGGTGGAAGAAGCGCTGTACCTGTCCAACATCGCCAGCAAGGTGCATCTGGTGCACCGCCGTGACAAGTTCCGCGCTGAAGCCGTGATGGTTGACAAGCTGATGAGCAAGGTGGCCGCGGGCAAGATCGAGTTGCACCTGTGGCACACCTTGGGCGAAGTGCTGGGCGACAGCACGGGCGTCACCGGCGTGCGGCTGCAAAGCACGCTGCCCGGGAACGACGGCGGCGGCAGCAAAGACCTGGCTCTCAAGGGCTGCTTCATTGCCATCGGCCACCAACCCAACACCGACATTTTCAAGGGCCAGCTGGAGATGAAGGACGGCTACATCATCACCCGCACCGGCTTGGACGGCATGGCGACAATGACCAGTGTGCCCGGCGTTTTTGCCTCCGGCGACGTGCAGGACCACGTGTACCGCCAAGCCATCACCAGTGCAGGCACGGGGTGCATGGCGGCGCTCGACGCGCAGCGGTTTCTTGAACAACAGGCGCAGTGAGTTGTCAGCAAGCTGGTTGACCGGGCTATAATCAGCGGCTTTGCTGGTGGGATGCGTTTTTCAAGAAAAAATGCAGCTGAGCCAGCTTCGAAACAATATTTTGTGGAGAGCGTCATGGCACGCGTCTGTCAAGTCACCGGCAAGGGCCCCATGGTGGGCAACAACGTTTCGCATGCCAACAACAAGACCAAGCGTCGTTGGCTGCCCAACCTTCAGTACCGCCGTTTTTGGGTTGAAAGCGAAAACCGCTGGCTGCGTCTGCGCATCAGCAACGCTGCGCTGCGTTTAATCGACAAAGTGGGCATCGACAAGGTCGTCACCGACCTTCGCGCCCGCGGCGAAATCTGAACCCGAACCCTAGGAGAGCAGCATGGCCAGCAAAGGCGGACGCGAAAAGATCAAGCTGGAGTCCACAGCGGGCACCGGCCACTTCTACACCACCAGCAAAAACAAGAAGACCACACCTGAAAAGCTGGAGTTTTTGAAGTTTGACCCGAAGGCACGCAAGCACGTGCTTTACAAAGAGATCAAGCTGAAGTAGGCCCCGGCCCCGAAGCGGCTGCGTCGCCTTCCCCTCAAGGGGGCAGCCGGGCGGAGCCGGTTGAGCAGCACCTGCTGGAAGTCAACAAAAAACCCGCTTCTGCGGGTTTTTTGTTGCAAGCCGATTGTGTTCGCTATC
>JANNMQ010000199.1:0-1639 GCA_031398045.1 Rubrivivax sp. | reverse complement strand
TTCGCGGTAGGGCAGGCCCACCGCATGCAGCACCGCCAGCTCACCTTGCCCATACAGCGCGTGCAGTTTGGGCAGCAGCGGGTTCAGCGCAAAGGTGTTGTCCAGCGGCAGCGCATCGCCCGCGAACGTTGCCAACGCGCCGCGGGCGCTGGCAAATGCAGGGTCACCGATGGCGGGTGTGGCGGTCAGCCCGCACAGCCCACCACGCAGGATCATGAAAACAAAGCGGTTGCCGCCAGGCTCGCTGCCGCGGACGGGTGTGGCCACGCTCAGGCGCGACAGCGGCGCCAGCAGCGACGCGGCCAGGGCTTGCTGCAGGAAGTGTCGGCGGGGCTTCGACAGGCTCAGCCCGAACGGATGTGGGCTCGGCCCGCACAGAGGTTGGTTGTTTGCCATGGACGGTATTTGTTGAAGGCCGGGTCGACTTCGGAAGTGCAATCTCAGCGCCGCTGGAATTCTGGCGCCAGCAACAACAGCGCCAGCGCCTGCGGGCCGTCTGCTGCGCGTTCAAGCTGGCGCGCGGTGTCGCTGTGCAGCAGCGGGCCCAAGCTGTCCTGTGCCAGCGCACGTGCGTCCACGCGGCGGCCCATGCGGTCGGCCACGCGAGTGGCCCATTCCACACGTTTCCACACCGCATCGGGGCCCAGCCAGTCGGCGGCGCGGTCGCTCCATCCAGCAGGCGAAGGTGCGCCGTACACACGCTGCCCCAGCTGGCCGATGCCACCGTCGGCAGCACGTTCAAACGCCGTGTCGCCCAGACCCAACAAGCGTGCCGTGCTGATGACAAATTCTTCAGGTGTCTTCAGCTTGACCTGCAGCGGCAACCAGGCTTCGGGCGCTTGCACCAGTGCGGTCAACACCGCCGGCAGATCACCGCCGCTGCGCTGCCACGCACTTTGCAGCTGCGCCACCAGCGCCGGGGCCGGTTCGTCGGCAATGAAATGGCGCGCCAGTTTGTACGACAGATGGCGGGCAGTGTCGGGGTGATGCGCCAGGTCATGCAGCAGGTCGCCCAGCGCATCAGGGCCTTCGGCGTAGCGTTTGCCGAGCACGGTTTTAGGGCCGGGTTGGTGCCAGGCCGGGTCGAAGCGGCTGGCCTGCGCGCTGCTGGTCAGGCTGCCGGGGGCGGTGCCGGAGTTGGCCATCAATTCGCCCACCGGCACCCGCCAGCCTGTCAGTACAGCCGCAAAGTTGGTCACATCGGCCTGGCTGTAGTGGCCCCAGCCTCCGTAGGCCGCACCACCACCGCTGACGCCCAAAGTGTGCAGCTCCAGCACCTCACGCGCCAGGTTTTCGTTCAGGCCGGTGATGCGTGGCGGGCGCAGCGGCTGGTTTGCGCCGGCATTGGATTCGGTCGCATCGGCCATGCCGTGGCGCGGCGCCAGCCGGCGCGCCAGGCGCCGCACCACCGCAGAGTCTGGGCCGGCGGAGGTTTCATTGTCCAGGTAACGCAGCATGGCGCCGTGGGTGACGGCGGCCTGCAGCAGGGCCTCGAACGTGCCCCCGGTGTGCGGGCGTATGGCCTCGCGTTCAACCGGCGCAAACATGGTGATGATGTCGATGCCGCGCAACACCAGCGCAATGGCAATCACCGGCCGCATCATCGGCAGGGAAATGTTGAAGAAGATTTTGCTCCACG
>JANNMQ010000190.1:0-1828 GCA_031398045.1 Rubrivivax sp. | reverse complement strand
TGCGCCTTGAACGCGGCCGGGTCGCCAAAGGCGCGCAGGTCGATCACCAGGATGGCCTGCCCGGTGTTGGTTTTGCTGACATGGTCTTTGTTGAAGTCCACCACCTGCTTGCCCATGGCCGCGCCCTGCAGGGTGCCTGCCAGCAGGCCCACGATCAACGCCAGCCCATAACCCTTGTGGCCGCCTATCGGCAGCAGAAAACCTTCGTCGGCGCGTTTGGGGTCCAGCAGCGGCTGGCCCTGACGGTCGATCATCCAGCCCTCGGGCATCATTTCGCCGGCCTTGGCTTTGGCTTTCACCTTGCCGTAGGCGGCCACCGTGGTGGCCATGTCCAGCACCACCGGGGGTTCGGTGCCGGTGGGTATGCCGGCGGCGATGGGGTTGGTGGACAGCAGCATGTCCATGCCACCCCAGGGTGGCAGGTGGTTGGCATTGCCGACGGCAAAGTAGAGCCCGATCATGTCGTGGGCGATGGGCATGCGGGCGTACAGCGATGCCGGTCCGGCATGGTTGCTCTCACGCACACCCACCCAGGCCACACCGGCGCTGCGCGCTTTTTCGATCGCCAGCTGCACCGCGCGCGACACCACCAGGTGGCCCATGCCGTTGTCGCCGTCCAGCACCGCCATGGCGGGTTTTTCCTGCACGATGCGGATGTGGGGCCGTGTGTTCATGCCGCCGGCGCGGATGCGCTTCACGTACTGCGGCAAGCGGATCACACCATGCCCGTCCGAGCCCTGCAGGTCGGCCTGTGCCATCAGCGTGGCCACTTGGGCGGCGTTGGCTTCAGGCAAACCCACCTGGCACAGCGCGGCGCTGATGAAGGCCTGCAGGCGATCAAAAGCCACCAAGGCCGGCTGCGGGTCGGTTGCCATGCTGCGTGTTTCCTGAGTCACCAAAAGTACGCAAAATTCTAGGCAGCGGTGGCTGCCCCTTCCAATGCCGATGCTGTCCCGCGCCATATCATTTTGTGATGAATAGACCAGGAAAACCCGCATGAACCTGCGTGTGTTGCGCATGAAAACTGGGTCTTGCATGGTCCCATCGGCGCCATCGGTAGGGGCTTCAGTGGCCGATTCAGGCCTTGCTTGATGGTCGTGGGGTGCAGGTAAACCTGCGCAGAGACTTCACCCCTTCAGACCATCACCAAGGAACCCATGACCAAGATGATCTTCATCAGCCTGAACCCGGTTGAGGACCTGGGCTTCATGCACACCCGCGACCCTGCCGACCCTGACGGGCATCTATGGGCTGCCTGGCGTACCACTGCGTTGTGCAGGTAGTCGTCAACGCGCCTCCCGGCGCCGACCCCGTTATGGCTTTGCAGGCTGTGCTGCGGGTTGTACCCGGGCAGAGCCCTTGTCCACCACCAAACTGTTGAGCAGTTTGGCCTGCACATCGCCGACATTGCGGAACCCGTGGACCGTGCCCCTTGCGTTGCTGTACGCCTCGCCCGCGGCCACGCGCCGGGGCGGCTGGCCTTCGATCAAGAGTTCAACAGCCCCTTCAACCACCGAGCCGACACAGTCCCCAGGATGCGTGTGCATCGGGACGGCAGCGTTGGGCTGGATGGAAACCGCCAAGAGGACCATCTCCCTCTTGTCTTCCCCGGTCAGCGTGCTGACCATGATGGGCTTGGACGTGAACTGCGGCGGCGGTGCGCTGGGTGGCGACGCGGTCTGCGCCATGCCAAGCGTGGTGACAGATGCTGTCCAGCAAATGACCGCAAGCAACCGAAAACGAACATTGCGCATAGACACCTCTTGTGACTGGATCGGTGGTGCGACCATAGGCGTTCAAGCAACGGGCAAGAGCACGTGGGCGCGGG
>JANNMQ010000180.1:0-5914 GCA_031398045.1 Rubrivivax sp. | reverse complement strand
CGCGCTTGTAGGCGGGTTTGACTTCAACTTGCTCGGTCACCGTCTTGTAGGTGGCGGGCACGGTTTCTGTGCGCTTGTAGGCTTCGCGCACGGTCTGCTTTTCTTCCACCATGCCCAGCTTGGCCGGGATGACACGCGCTTGTTTGACGGCGGGGCGCACCAGCACTTTTTCTTCCTGGGTCTCGAACCGCGGTGGCGTGTAGACGCGGGCGTAACACTCACCGGCTTTGGCGCCGGCAATGGCCGCAGCAGGGGCTGCAGCTGTTGCGGCTGGGGCGGCCGGTGCGTTCTGCGCCGTGACGTTGCTGATGGCAGCAACGCCCAGGGCCAAGGCGGTGAAGGCAAAACGTTTCCTCATGACATTACTTTCTAAGAATTTGAGTGCTCGGGGTGGAAGCGAGCATGAGTGTGCCCATCCGTGCGCCAACGCCGCCAGACTTAGGTCGGGCCGGGCACGCTTGCTGACAACTTGGGGCAACTCACGCGCCGGGTGTCTGCTGCGGACAACACATTTTTGTCGGGCGATGTTTGCAGCCCCCTTGGCCACAGGGTGCGGGCCCAGGGCATTGGTTAACCCGTATGGGCGGGGCTCAGGCTGCGCGGCAACACTCGTAAGGTTTGCGGACTCGGTATCCGCCCTGTACCTTTTGGAGAACCCGATGGAAATGAGAACCCTGGTTGGCAGTCTGGCGTTGTTGGGGCTGGCGTCGCACGCCGTGGCGCAGAACGAGCCGCAACGCATCACCATCACGGGGTCGAGCATCAAACGCATCCAGAGCGAAGGCGCGCTGCCGATACAGGTCATTAGATCTGAGGAAATCGCCCGATCGGGCATCACCAGCACCGAGCAACTGGTGCAGGCACTGGCGGCCAACGGCACAGGCGTTGACAACATGATTTCGAACCAGGGCGGCGACTTTCTGAACAGTCTGATCAACTCGGGGCGCGGTGCCAACAACGGCTCGTCAGCCGCAAACCTGCGCGGCCTGGGTTCACAAAACACCCTCGTGTTGCTGAACGGGCGCCGAATCTCGCCGCACGGACTGAATGGCAAAGCGGTCGATCTAAACGCCATTCCTTTTGCGGCCATCGACCGCATCGAAATCCTGAAAGATGGTGCCTCGGCTATCTACGGCACCGATGCCATTGGCGGCGTAATGAACTTCATTTTGAAGAAAGACTACACAGGGCTTGAACTGAGCGCTACGGTCGACGCCACGCAACACGGCGGCGGCAACCTCTACAACGGCAGCGTTGTTTTTGGCACCGGCACGCTGGAGTCAACGGGTTTTAACCTGATGGCCGCGCTGGGCTACAGCAAACAAGCTCGATTGCGCGGAACTGAACGCGACTTTCACAACGGATACCAGCCCGCATTGGGGCTGGCCATGGACACCACCGGCACACCATTCGCCAATATTGCCGCTGCTGCAGGCACTGCGCTTCCGGCGGGCTTCACCAGTCCAGGCATCACTGGGACACAGAACCGCGTCAACCTGCTGGCGCTGCAGGGCAAGTGCGAATCCGTTTTCGGCATGTCACCGTACCGTGGCGACATCACCGGCTTTACCAACGCACAGCGCGCTTGCGCTTACGACTACGGCCGCGACTGGAGCCTGCAGCAACCCGTGGAGCGACTGAATCTGGTCACGCGTGGCATGCTCAAATTCGGCGCAGACCACATGGCCTTTGCCGAAGTGACCGCCTCGCGCGTGACTTCGGATGTGCAGTACACGCCCAACCAGCTGACGACAGTCGCGCGCGGCGCGAACTATCCGGTTTACCAAAAAGACCTCAATGGGGTCGACGTCAGGGACAGCAGTGGCAACCTGGTGCGCGCGCCGTACTACCTGGACTTGACGGGCCAGGTGCCGGGCTATGACAACACAAAACCCATTCGCATTCGTTGGCGCTGTGATGCCTGCGGCTTCCGGGAGCAAAGCACCGAAAGCACCACTTACCGGGCCTTGGTTGGGCTGGAGGGTCTTGTTGCTGGCTGGGACTACCGGCTGGGCCTGTCGACAGCAGCGAGCAAAGCCGACACATCGTTCCAGGACGGTTATTTCATCGAAACCAAACTCAAGTCGGTGATGGAAACCGGCCTCATCAATCCATTTCTGCAGCCTGGACAGAAACAAACCCAACAGGCGCTGGACTTGCTGGAGTCGGCCAAGTACCGCGGTCCCTTGTATGGCGGTGAGGCCAAGCTGACGCAGATCGACGGTGTCGTGTCGGGCGAGCTTTTTAAGTTGCCAGCGGGTGCCTTGGCGGGCGCATTGGGCTTTGACCTGCGCAAAGAGAGCTTCAATTTCACCGACGGCACCGTGGGTGTGCCGCAGTTGCTGGGTGCAGGCTCGCCAGCTTCGTTGCCCCGGGCAAAACGCGACGTAAAGGCGCTGTTTGCTGAATTGAACGTGCCTATCGTGAAAGACTTGGAAGCGCAGCTGGCAGTGCGTTACGACAAGTACAACGACTTTGGCAGCACCACCAACCCCAAAGTATCGTTGCGCTGGGTACCCATTAAAGAGCTCTTGTTCAGAGGCTCTTACAACACCGGTTTCCACGCACCCGACTTCGGTCCTTTGTACGAAGGCGAATCCCGCGGTCAATTCAACAGCGATGTTGACGACCCTGTTTTCTGCCCAAGCAATCCTGGCAACCCAAATTTCTGCAAGATCAGGCCACTAACGCGCACAGGCAGCAACGTCAATCTGACGCCAGAGAAGTCGAAGCAGCACTCGCTGGGTGTGGTGATTGCGCCATCAGACTTTTTCAGTGCCTCTGTTGACGTTTTTAGTGTGGATATCACCGACCGTATTGGGGTGCAGACGCCCACCTATATCTTGACCAATTTCAAGACCCTGGGAAACCTGATCGTGCGGGACCCCACCACCAACGTCATCGACTACGTTCGGGCGGGCTACATCAACGTTGGTGGAGACAAAGTACGCGGCGCTGATGTCAACTTGACGCTGAATTTCAAGCTCGCTGCAGGCAAGGTCACGGCCAAATTGGATGGCACCTACCTCGACAAGTACCTGACGCGCCTCTCGCCCGCCGAGCCGTGGGTGCAGCGCGTGGGTGAATTTGGTGACTCCAGCTACTTGTGGGACCTGAAGCTGCGCTGGAAACACAACGCCAGCGTGACATGGACGCAAGGCGACTGGAGCGCTACTTTGGCGCAAGACTACAAGGCCGGCTATCGCGAAGAGGTTGATGGCTACGGCAGCGGCCTGAACTTGCAGAGCAAAGGTTTCCAGTCCAAAGTGGCTTCTTATTCGCTGTACAACGCTTCGCTGACCTACACCGGCATCAAGAGCCTGAGCGTGACGGCCGGTGTGAAAAACGTCTTGGACACGGACCCCCCGTTTTCATTGCACAACGTCGACAACATCGCGGGTGCAGGCTGGGATGCCCGGGTGGGTGACCCGCGCGGTCGCGCTTACACGTTGCGCATGAATTACAAGTTTTGGTAAACACCGTGCACGGTCTGCGCCGATGACAGGGCCTTGGCCCGATATGGGGCAGGCTTTGCTGCAAGCCGTGCGGCATGCCGACTTCCCCGCCGCCGCCGACAACCTGCAGCAGGGCCAGCCCCTGGTGTTGATGCCCGCCATCGACCTGGCTGTGGTGGCCTTTGACGGCAAAGGACACGCGCGCTGGGCCAACGTGCTTTTCTCGCGTGAACACGAGCAAGGCGTGGTGGCCGATACCGGCAGCAATGGCAGCGCGCCGCGCAACATCCGCTTCGATGCCGACTTGCAGGACGGCCAGCGCAACTCGGTGGCTTGGCTACCGGGCAGCAACTGGTCAAAGTTGCCCTGGCGGCATTTGCACGGCACCGGCGCGCACCGCTTTGTGGCGCCCTACCCGGCTTCGCTGCTGAAGCTGATGGTGGCCGTGGGTGTGGCGCTGGCGGTGGACGAAGGGCTGTGCATTTGGCCGGCAGCGCTAACGCCGATGATCACCGTCAGCGACAACGACGCCACCGACACCTGCGTGGCACTGCTGCACCAAGTGGGCTGGCTGCCGCAGCGGCTGAACGAACGGTTTGCACAGTTGGGCTTGCCCACGCTGCAAATCCACCACACCACGCCCAAGGGCGGCTGGCGCAATGGCGACGGCTCGGGTGTGGGCCACATCCACATGACCGCCTGGGACACCGTGCGGCTGCTCTGGCTGCTGGATGCCGATGCACCGCCCGCACCCTGGCTGGCGGCGGGCACACCGCCGCTGTTGAAAACTGCGTCGCGCGACCGCCTGCGCACCACCCTGGCGGCGCAGACGCTGGACGAGATCCTGTCTTCCGGTGCCTTGCGCGGCGTGCCGGGTTGGGTGCCGGGCTTGCCGGATGCCCCGGCTTTCGCCCACAAAACCGGCACCACACAAAACTACGCCAGCGACGCCGGTATCGTCAAAACCGCGCAGATGCACTACATCGTGGCTCTGCTCAGCAGCCTGGGCAGCCGTTACGCCCCGCATGAACGTTGTGCCACCACCTGGCGGCTGCCAGCGCTGGGCGCGGCGGTGCACCGCATCGTCAGCGCCAGCGCGGACTTAAAGCGTTGACGCGTCGATCGCCTTACCGTAAAGTAAGGCGATTTCTGGGGTGAAGCACCGTGACCACAGCCACCGTAACGAGCAAAGGCCAGATCACCATTCCCGCCGAAGTACGCCAGGCGCTGCAGGTGGGCGCTGGCGACCGGGTTGAGTTTGTACTTGTAGAGCCCGGGCAGTTCCTGTTTGTTGCGGCCAACCAGTCAGTCACGGCGTTGAAAGGCATGTTCGGCAAGACCAGCAAAAAGGTCTCCATCGACGACATGAACAAGGCCATTGCAGAGCGCGGAGCAGCGGCCCGATGACCGGCCTGGATACCAACGTCTTGGTGCGTTACATCATGCAAGACGATGCCAAACAGTCCCCCAAGGCCACCCAGCTGGTTGAATCATTGACACGCGAAGAGCCCGGCTTTGTGGCGCTGGTGTCGGTTGTTGAGCTGGTCTGGGTGCTGACGTCCTGTTACGGGCTCACGCGTGCGCAGTTGTCGCAAGCGCTGGTCGCCTTGTTGCATGCCCGGCAACTGGTGGTTGACCAGGCCGATCAGGTGGTGCGCGCGCTGCGTGTTTTTTCTGCCAGCTCGGCCGACTTTGCAGACTGCCTCATTGAGCGCACGGCAACGCATGCCGGCTGCACCAGAACCCTGACCTTTGATACCGCCGCAGCGAAGACGGCTGGCATGACCTTGGTTGCATAGGGCAGCGACTGGTGCCTGCGGCCACCGATGCCGCTTGCGCACAGGGCCCAGGTGTTCTGCGCTGGGGGTCGCGAGCGCTGCCATTGCCGCCATTGCCGCCATTGCCCCCATCGCTATCGCCGCCGTTGCCGGCGACGCGCAGCGTTGACAATGACATTTGTTCAGTCACCACACCCGCCCATGGCCACCACCCTTGCCGAACTCGGCCCCGCCGTCACCCACACCACCCTGCATTCCTTGCCGCTGATCGCACGCGGCAAGGTGCGTGACCTTTACGCGGTGGGCACTGATCGCCTGTTGATGGTGGCCAGTGATCGCTTGAGTGCCTTTGACGTGGTGATGAAACTGCCCGTGCCCGGCAAGGGCCGGCTGCTGACACAGATGGCGCTGTTCTGGTTTGATTACCTGAAAGATGTGGTGCCCAACCACCTCAGCGGCGAAGCGCCGACCAGTGTGGTGGCGCCTGACGAAGTGGCGCAGGTGCAGGGCCGCAGCATGCTGGTCAAGCGGCTGCAGCCCGTGCCTTGTGAGGCGGTGGTGCGAGGTTATGTGGCCGGCAGCGGCTGGAAGGAATACAGCGCCCGCGGCACCGTCTGCGCGCAACCCCTGCCGGCCGGCCTGTAGATGAGCACGCCGCTGGCCGAGCCCATCTTCACGCCG
>JANNMQ010000170.1:0-2275 GCA_031398045.1 Rubrivivax sp. | reverse complement strand
AAACACCGCATAACGCCCGGCGCGCCATTGCCTTTTAACGTGCGCAATGCCGACAAGACGCTGCTGTTGGCGCGCGGCCAGCGCATTGAATCGACCGAACACCTGACGTCGCTGTTTGAACGTGGTGCACTGGTCGACCTGGCAGAACTGCTGCCGCAACGAGCCAGCGCCGACGCGCGCGACGCCGTCCAACATGCCAGCCGTTCCGAGCTGCTCGGTTTGTGGAAGGACGCTCTGGGCAAAGTCAGCCAGGTGCTTGACCTGGCACCGGACCCCCTGTTCTGTGACGCGTTGGCTGAAGCGGCCGGGCCCGTGCAGGCGCTGATAGAACGCGACCCCGACCTGGCCATCTTTCAGGTGCTGCAACAAGGCAAGGACATGGACCAGAACTACGGCGCGCAGCGTTCGGTGCAGACCGCCATCACCAGCATGCTGGTGGCGCAGCGGCTGGGCTGGGAAGCCGAACAGGCCGAACGCGTTTTCAAAGTGGCGCTGACCATGAACCTGTCCATGCTGCAGTTGCAGGGCCAGCTGGCGCGACAGAACGCCCCGCTCACACCTGCACAGCGCGACGACATCAAAACCCACCCGGCGCGCAGCCGCCAGATGCTGGAACTGGCCGGCATCACCGACGCTGACTGGCTGCAGGCCGTGGAACAACACCACGAAGCCGAAGACGGCAGCGGTTACCCCAGCGGTTGCAACAGCGTGGGCGAGCTGGCCGCGCTGGTGCGCCGCGCCGACGTCTACACCGCCAAACTGGCCCCACGCCGCAACCGCCCCGCATTGCCACCCGACTTGGCCAGCCGGCAGATGTTCATGCAAGACGCAGGGCACACCATCACCAACGCACTGGTGAAGGAGTTTGGCATCTACCCGCCAGGGTGCTTCGTGCGCTTGGTCTCTGGTGAACTGGGCCTGGTGGTGGCCCGCGGCCCCACCATCACGTCGCCCGTGGTGGCCTGCCTAACCAATGAACGGGGTGCCCCGCTGCCCACCCCCGTACGCCGCCAAACCACCGATCGGGGCAGCGCCGTGCACAGCGTGGTGGCCGCAGGCAGCACCCCCATCAAGGTGTCTTTTGAAAAAGTGCTGATGGCCATGGCCCACTGAGGCCCTGGTGCCCTTTCACGGGTTATGTCCAGCCACGGCGGCGAGCCTCCAGTGTCTAGTCAACCGCAGACAGCCACGTCCACTCTCGGGTCTGGTCAAACTTATTGAGCTTTCCGATACTCATGACACCACAGCACCCGTTCGGGCTGAGCTTGTCGAAGCCCCGCCACCACGGGGGCGGCACTTCGACAAGCTCAGTGCGAACGGCCGGTGGTGCGTGTTGCGAATATTGGAAACATCAATTGCGGCTACACAGTTGCGCCGTGCCGGTCACCACAGGGCGGCTGCCACCGCAAGCCGCATGCGTCACAGCCCGACCGCCGTCGGTCAGGCCTTCGCAATAAACGTTGTCGGTGGTTGTTGTGGATGCCAGCACCTCCAGCGCCGGCGTTGCGGTGCCTGTCATGGCCACCGAACTCAGCTCGATTCGCCGCACCACACCGCCGCGGTAAGGGCGGCTGACAAACTGGCCGTCGGCGCGTGAACCTTCCAGGAGATCGGCCACGCCGGTGCCAACGCCCACCCGCAAGCCTGAGGCCCCAGCGTCGGTAACGGTCGTCCGTGCCACGCGAATGTTCTGCACGGCCAGTGCTTCAACCAAGTCGGTGTGGTTGCGTTCGTCATCAAAGACAAAGGCATGCACCTCCACAGCGCCATGCCCCGTGCGCTGCACCGTGCTGTCCCAACCGATGGGTGTGTAGGCCGGCGCAGCCGTCTGTACCTGGCTGATGGTGTTGTCCTGCACCAGCACGTTGTTCACACCCCAAGTCACAAAACCAGTTTCGCGTGCCAACAAGATGCCGGCCCCAATGGTCACCTGGGCGATACGGTTGTCGCTGACCGTGATGTCAGCACCACCCACCACGGTGATGCCGCGGCCCCAGTAATTGCCCGCCACATCGTTGTGCGCCACCAGCACCTCACGCACCAGCGAGCGGTCGCGTCTGGCTGCCAGCGTGCCGGTCAACTGAGCCGCCGTTTCGGTGCTCCAGTCGCCTTCGCCCAGATAAGAAACCAGTCCTATCAGATCGTCGCCGCTTTCGCGCACGGTGTTGAAGATCACACGTCCGTTGCGCGCGCCGCCCGTGATGTGTATGCCGTCGGAAAGGCTGCGCCGCACCTCGTTGCTGGCGACCAAAAAATTGTCGGCATAGGCCACGTA
>JANNMQ010000958.1:0-9759 GCA_031398045.1 Rubrivivax sp. | reverse complement strand
AGTTCCGCTGGAACACCCGCATCCAGGGCCTGCAGGTGGGTGGTGGCGCCATCACGGGTGTGTTCACCGACGCCGGGCTCTTGAAGGCCGACCGCGTGGTGCTGGCGCTGGGCAGTTACAGCGCGCCCTTGCTGGAGCCGGCGGGCATCCGCATCCCTGTCTACCCAGTGAAGGGCTACAGCATCACGGTGCCGATCACCGACGCGCAGTACGCGCCCGAGAGCACCATCATGGACGAGACGCACAAGGTCGCCGTCACTCGCTTGGGCGACCGCATCCGCGTCGGTGGCACGGCCGAACTGGCCGGCTACAGCCTGAACCTGCGCGAAGCCCGTCGCGGCACGTTGAACCATGTGGTCACCGACCTCTTTCCGAAGGGGGGCGACGTGAGCAAGGCCACCTTCTGGTGCGGCCTGCGGCCGATGACACCCGACGGCACACCCATCGTCGGCACAAGCCCGGTGCAAAACCTGCTGTTGGCCACCGGCCATGGCACTCTGGGCTGGACGATGGCGGCCGGCACCGGGCGGGTGATTGCCGATTTGGTCAGCGGCAAGCAGCCGGACATCGACATCAGTGGCTTGAATATGGCGCGCTACGGGCGCGGGTGATGACGGCGACGGCCTGAGCGGCGAGTTTTGGTGGCGCCCAAAGGCGGCCTGCCTGGGGCAGCGGGTTGCGCTACCTAGAATCGCCGGCATGCCTTCAGTCAAATCAAACATCAAACCCAGCGCCGCCTACGCCGAAGCCTCGATCCGCGTGCTCAAGGGCCTGGAGCCCGTGAAACAGCGGCCGGGCATGTACACCCGCACCGACAACCCGCTGCACATCGTGCAAGAGGTCATCGACAACGCCGCCGACGAAGCGCTGGCCGGTTTTGGCAGCCGCATCGCCGTCACGCTGCACACCGACGGCAGCGTGACGGTGGACGACGACGGGCGCGGCAATCCGTTTGGCCAGCACCCCCAAGAGCGGGTGCCGGTGGTTGAAATCGTCTTCACGCGGCTGCACGCGGGTGGCAAGTTCGACAAGGGTGCCGGCGGCGCCTACAGCTTCAGCGGCGGCCTGCACGGCGTGGGCGTGAGCGTGACCAACGCGCTGTCCAAACGGCTGGCCGTGACGGTGTGGCGCGAAGGGCAGTGTGCGGCGTTGGCCTTTGGCGGCGGTGACGTGGTGGAGCCACTGGTGGTGCGCAAAGCCCTGGGCAGCGAACGCAAACACGGCACCAGCGTGCGCGCCTGGCCTGATGCGAAGTATTTCGAAAGCGCCGAACTGCCGCGCGCCGACCTGATGCACCTGCTGCGCAGCAAGGCCGTGCTGATGCCCGGCGTGACGGTGACCTTGACAGTGGAAAAGACCCAGGAAACGCAGACCTGGAAATATGAAAAAGGCCTGCGCGACTACCTGATGCAAAGCCTGGCTGCCGACCCGCTGATTCCTTTGTTTGAAGGGGAGCAGTTTGCCACCGCCAACGAAACCGAGAACTTCGCTGAAGGCGAGGGTGCCAGCTGGTGCGTGGCCTTTACCGACGAAGGCAACCTGCTGCGCGAGAGTTATGTCAACCTGATCCCCACGGTGGCCGGTGGCACACACGAAAGTGGCTTGAAAGACGGCCTGTTTGCCGCCATCAAGGGTTTCATCGACCTGCATTCGCTGCTGCCCAAGGGTGTGAAGCTGATGCCCGAAGATGTGTTTTCACGTGCCAGTTTTGTGTTGTCGGCCAAGGTGCTGGACCCGCAGTTCCAAGGCCAGATCAAGGAACGTTTGAACAGCCGCGACGCGCTGCGCCTGGTCAGCAGCTATGTGCGGCCGGGCCTGGAGCTGTGGTTGAACCAGCATGTGGACTGGGGCAGAAAGCTGGCCGAACTCGTCATCCGCCAGGCGCAGACACGCCAGCGCGCGAGCCAGAAAGTGGAAAAACGCAAGGGCAGCGGGGTGGCTGTCTTACCGGGAAAGTTGACGGATTGCGAAAGCCGCGATCTGAACTTCAACGAAGTGTTTCTGGTGGAAGGCGACAGCGCCGGTGGCAGCGCCAAGATGGGCCGCAACAAGGAAACCCAGGCCGTGCTGCCCCTGCGTGGCAAGGTGCTGAACACCTGGGAGGTGGAACGCGACCGGCTGTTTGCCAACAACGAGATACACGATATATCCGTGGCGCTGGGTGTGGACCCGCACGGGCCCAGCGACAGCCCCGACCTGAGTGGCCTGCGCTACGGCAAGGTGTGCATCCTGAGCGACGCTGATGTGGACGGTTCACACATCCAGGTGCTGCTGTTGACGCTGTTTTTCAAACATTTTCCGAAGTTGGTGGAAACCGGGCACATCTATGTCGCGCGGCCGCCGCTTTTTCGGGTCGACGCACCGGCGCGTGGCAAGCGCCCGCCGGCCAAGCTGTATGCGCTGGACCAGGGTGAACTGGACGCCGCTTTGGACAAACTGCGCAAAGAAGGCGCCCGCGATGGCAGCTGGACCATCAGCCGCTTCAAAGGCCTGGGCGAGATGAACGCCGAGCAGCTGTGGGACACCACGCTGAACCCCGAAACGCGCCGTCTGTTGCCGGTCAGCTGGGGCGTGATGGGATTCGACAGCACCGCCGGCGCCTTCACCAAACTGATGGGCAAGGGCGAAGCGGCTTCGCGCCGTGAGCTGATGGAACTGCACGGCGACGAGGTGGAAGTGGATGTCTGAAGACGCCACGGTGTACGTTGCCGGTGTCGCGCCTGGCCAGCATCCGCTGCGCCTGCGGCCCACCATGCTGTCCGACCTGGACTGGGTGGTGGCGGTGGAAACCGACCTGCACAACCTGCCTTTCATCACCCCCTGGGAACGCCCGCAGCACGAAGGGGCCGTGCGGTTTCCGGACTTCCGGCACTTCATCGTGGAAGCGGGTGATAGCGAGGCCGAAAACGGCGGGCGCCAGGGTTTTGTTATTTTGCAGGGTTGCCGCAACCAGCATCGCAGCGTGGAGCTGAAACGCCTGGTGCTGGCGTCCAACAACCAGGGCCTGGGCCTGGGCCGGCGCTGCGTGCGTGCGCTCAAAGCGATGGTGTTCGACGACCTGCACGCGCACCGTTTCTGGCTGGACGTGAAGCAGCTGAACACCCGTGCACTTCACCTGTACAACACCGAAGGTTTTGTCGAGGAGGGCCGGCTGCGCGAAAGTGTGCGCATCCATGGCCCCGCCGGGGGTTATGACTCTCTGGTGGTGATGAGCCTGCTGGACCGCGAATACCAGGCGCGCCGGGCGCTGCGCCTGGAAGGCTGAGCCCGCATCTTCAGCGCACCGAAAAAGGCGCCTGGTAGGGCCGCCCAAAAGCCACACCCGCGGTGATGGTGCCTGCAGGGCGCAAAAACATCTTGCCGTCGCGCTTGTTATTGCGGGTGTCGACAAAACTCACCGGGCCTTCCACCACTTCCAGTATCGACAGGTCGGCGGGTGCACCGACTTGCAGGGTGCCCATCTTGGCCAGACGGCCGATGACACGCGCCGGGTTGGTGGTGGCCATGGCCACCACGCGGTCCAGCGGGAAGCCCATGGCGACAAACTTGCTCATCACCCAGGGCAAATAGGGCATGCCTGGCGTGTTGGCTGAGAACACATGGATGTCTGAAGAAATGGTGTCAGGTGGGCAGCCTTGCGCGGCGGCGGCTTCAGCCACCGTGTAGTCAAAGCTGCCGCCGCCGTGGCCCACATCAAAGATCACACCCCGCTGTTTGGCGGCCAATGCTGCGGGCAGCAATTTGCCGTCTTGCACGATGTTGGTGAATTCACCGCCGTTGTTGGGGGCGCCGGAATAGGCGTGTGTCAGCACGTCACCTGGGCGCAGCAGGTCCAAAATCTGCGACATCAATGCACGGTTTTCCACGCCGCCGATGTGGCACATGATCTTGGCACCCGGTACACCGCTGGCCACGCAGGCTGCGATGGCACGCTTCAGTGGTTCAAGGCCGTGGCTGGCCACCACGTTGTGGCTCATGCGTACTTTCACACCCAGCACCATGTCGGCGTTTTCAGCCAACGCGCGCGCGGTGGTGGCCACCTGCGCGTAGTCGATGTTGAACAGTTCGGGCACCGGGAAGCCGGCCAGCCCTGCTACCGCGATGTGGATGAAAGCGTATTGACGCGTGCGCGACCCGGGTGCCACAAAACGCCGCCAGGCGGCGATGTTGTTGGCGCCGCCATCGCCCGCCGAGACCACCGTGGTGGTGCATTGGTGAGCCACCAGTTCGTCAGCCGGTATGCCGATGGCCGAACCGAAAGGGTAGGTGTGCGCGTGCAGGTCGATCAGGCCCGGCGTCACCAGCTTGCCGCCGGCGTCCATCACACGGTTTGCGCGCTCGGGTGCGATGCTGGCTTCAACGGCTTCAATCAGGCCGTAGCGTATGCCGATGTCGCGTTTGCCGGCCAGGCCCTGGCTCGGGTCCAGCACGTTGGCATTGCGCAGCAAGAGGTCGAACTTGTCGTTCGGCCCCATCGCGGCCAGGGTGCTGAAGGGGGCTGCGGTGATGAGGCCGAGGCCGGCAAGGGCGGTGCGGCGGGGGATGGTGGTCATGGTGATGTCTCCTGGTTTTGGTTGATGCACGCTTTCCTTGTCAGGCAAGCGTCGCAAAACCATTACATCACCAGCGCTGCATCTTGGGCCCAGTGCAGGGCCCAGCTGCGAGCTGACGGCCCAAGCCCAGGCCCAGGCCCAATTTCAGGCCCGGGACCGGCCAGACGATCAGGCCTTCTTGGCCTTGCTCTTCATGCCCTGGCCCTTGCTCATGCCCACCACTTCCAGCTTGGCGTTGATGACGCCGGCCTTGATGGCGCCCACTTTGCGCGCGGCGGCGCTGGACAGGTCGCCCACGCGGTCAGGCGTGGACGGGCCACGGTCGTTCACGCGCACCACCACACTGCGTTTGTTCGCCAGGTTGGTCACCTTCACCTTGGTGCCGAAGGGCAGGTTGTTGTGGGCCATGGTCATGGCACTGGGGTTGAAGCGCTCGCCGCTGGCGGTTTTGCGGCCGGCAAACTTTTTGCCGTAGTAGGCCAGCTTGCCTTCAGAAACGTCGCCTGCGGCGGCAGCTGCAGCCATCGCGGGTGCGGCTGCTGCTTGGGCCGGGGCGGCTGCAGGAGCCGGGGCCGCCATCGGGGCTGGGGTGGTGGCGGGTTTGGCCGGCGTTTGTGCATGCACGGCCAAGCAGGTGGACAGTGACAGCAGTGCGGCGGAAAGGGCAGACAAGCGGAACATGGAAATCCTCGGTTGGATGGGATGAAGGGGCAGGGTGTGCACGCGCTTGGCCGGTGCAAGCGAACAAGGCGCTGCCTCCTGCAGGCCATTTTGACGCCAGCAGTGTGAACGCCAGCCGCTGTTGCTTCGCTGACACCCTGTTCGGGGGGCTGATGGAAAATCCCGTGTTTGCCCTCGTGCCTGCTCCGGCCATCCGGCCCTGCAACCCGGCCCTGCAACCCGGCTATTCAAGCCCTTCGTTTTCCACCCGCCAGCGCGCCTGGCGACCGATGCCTGACCACCCGTCTCTGATCAACGATTCCCGATGACCGATCTCTTCACCCCGCCCGACCCTGCCAACCCCGCCGACCCCGCCGACACCCTGCCGCTGGCCGACTACGCGCAGCGTGCCTACCTTGAATATGCGCTGTCGGTGGTGAAGGGCCGCGCGCTGCCCGATGTCTGCGACGGCAACAAACCCGTGCAACGCCGCATCCTGTATTCGATGTTCCGCATGGGTCTGGCCTACACCGGCGCGAACGGCGCCAAGCCGGTGAAAAGCGCCCGTGTCGTGGGCGACGTGTTGGGCCGCTACCACCCCCACGGCGACACCGCAGCTTACGACGCACTGGTGCGCATGGCGCAAGACTTTTCGCAGCGCTACCCACTGATCGACGGTCAGGGCAACTTCGGCAGCCGCGATGGTGATGGTGCCGCTGCGATGCGCTACACCGAAGCACGGCTGACGCCGATTGCACGGCTGATGCTGGACGAAATCGATGAAGGCACGGTGGACTTCCAGCCCAACTATGACGGCAGCACCGAAGAGCCGCACCGCTTGCCGGCCCGGCTGCCGTTTGTGCTGCTCAATGGCGCCAGCGGCATTGCGGTGGGCCTGGCGACAGAAATACCCAGTCACAACCTGCGCGAAGTGGCCGCCGCCACTGTGGCGCTGCTGAAAAACGACAAGCTCACCGACGACGAGTTGTTTGCGTTGCTGCCCGCGCCCGACTTTCCGGGCGGCGGCCAGATCATCAGCCCGGCGGCCGACATCCGCGACGCTTACCGCAGTGGCCGTGGCAGCCTGAAGGTGCGCGCGCGTTGGGTGATTGAAGAACTGGCGCGCGGCCAGTGGCAGCTGGTGGTGACCGAATTGCCCTCGGGCACCAGCACACAGAAGGTGCTGGAAGAAATCGAAGAGATCACCAACCCCAAGGTGAAGGCGGGTAAGAAAACGCTGCTGCAAGACCAGCTGCAGCTGAAGGCCGCGCTGCTGAGTGTGCTCGACACCGTGCGTGACGAGAGCAGCAAAGACGCTGCCGTGCGCCTGGTGTTTGAACCCAAAAGCCGCACCGTGGAACAGGCCCAGCTGATCACGGCGCTGTTGGCACACACCAGCCTGGAAAGCAGTGTGCCGATGAACCTGACGGTGGTGGGCAGCGACGGCCGGCCGGTGGCCAAAAGCCTGCGCAAGATCCTGACCGAGTGGATTGAGTTCCGGCTGGCCACCGTGCTGCGCCGCACGCAGCACCGACTGCAGAAGGTGCTGGACCGCATCCATGTGCTGGAAGGCCGCTTGCTGGTGCTGCTGAACATCGACGAGGTGATCCGCATCATCCGCAACGCCGATGAGCCCAAGCCGGAGCTGATGGCGCACTTCAGGCTCAGTGACCGCCAGGCCGAAGACATCCTGGAAATCCGCCTGCGCCAACTGGCGCGGCTGGAACACATCCGCATTGAGCAGGAACTGAAAGAGCTGCGCGTTGAACAGGGCAAGCTGCAAGACATTCTGGACAACCCGGGCTCGCTGAAACGCACGGTGGCCAAGGAGATCGAAGCCGACACCAAAGCCCATGGCGACGAGCGCCGCACGCTGGTTCAGGAAGAGAAAAAGGCCGTGGCCGAGATCAAGGTGGTGGACGAGCCGGTGACGGTGGTCGTCAGCACCAAGGGCTGGGTGCGGGCGCTGAAGGGCCACGACCTCGACCCCGCCTCGCTGGCGTTCAAGGCTGGCGACACGCTGTACGGCACCTTCCATTGCCGCACTGTGGATACGCTGCTGGTGTGGGGCACTGAAGCCAAAGGCAACGGGCGCGTCTACAGCGTGCCCACGTCGGTGCTGCCCGGTGGCTTTCCGGTTGCCGATTACCGTCGCGTTCACCAGACCTCCGGCACCAGCACCGGCCGCCCGCTCCGTTGGCTCGACACCCCCGATAGCTGGGGCTGGGTGGTCGAACAGTGGTGGGCCGGCCTCTCGCAGATCGTCGGCCTGAACGACGCCGACCGGGTGTTCTTCCCGTTCTCGTTCGGCCCGTTCCTGGGGTTCTGGGCCGGGTTCGAAGCGGTGGTGAAGCACGGCGTGCTAGCCCTGCCGGGCGGCGGGATGCCCACCACGGCGCGGCTCAAGTACCTGCTTGAACACCGCGCCACGGCCGTGTGTTGCACGCCCACCTACGCCCTCCACCTGGCCGAAACAGCGTCGGCGGAAGGCATCGATCTTGCCGGGTCAGTCGTGCGGGCGGTGATCGTGGCCGGCGAACCCGGCGGGAGCATCCCGGCCACCCGCGAACGGATCGAAGCCGCCTGGGGTGCCCGCGTGTTCGACCACTACGGGCTGAGCGAGGTCGGGCCGGTGGCGTTCGAGCCGCAGAACGAAGTGGGATTCCTCCATGTGCTCGAAGACGCCTTCATCGTGGAGGTGCTGGAGCCGGACACCGACCGCGAGGTGAGCGAGGGCGAAGTCGGCGAGGTGGTGGTGACCAACCTCGGCCGACACGCCACCCCCGTCATCCGCTACCGCACCGGCGACCTGGTGCGGCCGGCGTACCGCGGCGGGGTGCTCGGTTTCGCCGGCGGGGTGATCGGCCGGGCGGACGACATGATTCACGTCCGGGGGAACAATCTGTATCCTTCGGCTATCGAAGCGGTGGTCCGCCGGGAGCCCGAAGTGGCCGAGTTCCGGCTGGTGGAGGACGACTCAGGCCCGCTGGCCGACCTGCGGATCGAAGTCGAACCCACCCCCGCCGCTGACCCCCGCCGGGTGTGCGAGGCGGTGGCCCGCGGTGTGCGGGACGAACTGCTGTTCCGCGCCGTCGTGGTCGCCGTCCCGCCGGGCACCCTGCCCCGGTTCGAGTTGAAAGCCCGCCGCGTCGTCCGGTCCGGATGATTCACCGCAGAGAGCGCGGAGAACGCAGAGAAAGAAACCCTCCCTCGGAGCTGCCCATGCCCTCACTTCCCCCCCGCCTCGTTCCGTTCCTGCTCGTTCTTTTCTCCGCGCTCTCTGCGCCCTCCGCGGTGAAATCCGCGGATTGGTTACACTGGCGGGGGCCGGAGCAGACCGGGGTGAGCCGCGAGACCCTGCCGGCCGCGTTCGAGCTGGGCAAGGCGGGGGAGAACAACCTGCTCTGGAAGTCGGACTTCGGCGGGCGGAGCGCGCCGCTGGTGATGGACGGCAAGATGTACGTCATCAACGGGTATGACGCGAGTAAGGCGACCGAGGGGGAACAGGTCCTGTGCCTGAACGCCGACACCGGCAAGAAGGAGTGGGACAAGAAGTTCAACGTGTTCCACACCGACATCGTCAGCAGCCGGCTGGGGTGGACCACCCTCGCCGCGGACCCGGCCGAGAAGACGCTGTTCGCCCACACCTCCGCCGGGCACCTGCTGGCGTTGAGCGCCACCGACGGCAAGGTGAAGTGGCAGCGGCAACTGACCGAGGAGTTCGGCCGCGTGACCGGGTACGGCGGGCGGGTCACGTCGCCGCTGTTCGACGCCGGCAGCGGGCTGGTGGTGGTCGGGTTCGTGAACGGCAGTTGGGGCGACCAGGGCCGCGGGGGGAGCCGGTTCGCCGCGTTCGACGGCAAGACGGGCGAGGTGGTGTGGTGGCGGGAGGTGAGCACCGACGCCCGCCCGCTCAAGGGCACCTACTACTCGAACCCGGTGGTGGCCGTCATCGGCGGGCAGCGGCTGGTGATCAGCGGCGGGGCGGACGGCGGTCTACACGCCATGAAGATCCGCACCGGCGAACTGATGTGGAGCTACCACTTCAGCGCCATGGTGGTGAACCCGTCGCCGGTGGTGAGCGGCAACCTGGTGTACTGCTGCCACGGCGAGCCGAACCCGGAAGGCGGGCAGGAGGGCCGGGTGATCTGCGTGGACGCGAGCAAGGTGGTGAACAAGAAGCCGGCGCTGGTGTGGGAGCACAAGAAGGGCAAGCGGTTCGGGCTGGCCAGCCCCGCCCTGCACGACGGTAAGCTGTATGTGCCGGAAGACGGCGGCGAGTTGTACTGTTTCGACGCGGCCAAGGGCACCGTCCTGTGGGAGTACAAGTACGGCAACACCGCCCGCGGGTCGCCGCTCATCGCCGGCGGCCGGCTGTACATCTTCGAGGTGAACGCCAAGCTCACCGTCATCGACAAGCTGTCCGACAAGGAGCCGGAAGACGACGACATCACCGAGTACAATTTCAAGTTCTCCGACCCGAAGAAGCGGGGGTTCCCGGAGACCAACGGCACCCCCATCGCGGTGAACGGCCGGCTCTACTTCC
>JANNMQ010000150.1:0-4009 GCA_031398045.1 Rubrivivax sp. | reverse complement strand
CCTGAGCTTGGCCTTGAGCGTGACCTGCAGGCAGTAGGCCAGGAAGGCCACGAAGATGTGGGCCTCGATACGCGCCTCGGTCTTGTGGAAGTTCGGCCGTATGGCAAGGTCGTGCTTGATCTCCTTGAAGGCCGGCTCGACCTCGGTGAGCTGGATGTAGAACGTCCACAGCGCGTCGGGTTGATGCGCGGTGAGGTTGGTGCGCAGCAGGTAGCGGCCTTCTCTGCGCCGCACCTGGCGCAGCCGATTGCGGTCCAGACTGAACTCCATGCTTGCCGTGGTGCTTGCATCCTTGGCCCATACGCGGCTGCAGCTCAACTCACAGGTTAACCACTGGAAAGTGAGAAGACGGGCTAGCGGCGCACGAACCGCACCACCATCTCGATGATGCTGTCGCGGCGAGCGATCAGCGCGGCCGGCGTCTCCAGCTCGCGCTGGAAGATCAGCGCAAAGGTGTGCCGGTTGGCCACGTTGAAGACGCTCAAGGCGCTGATCGACATGTGCAGGTCGATCATGTCCAGCCCGCTGCGAAACACCCCCGCCGCCACGCCGCGCTCGTACAGGCGGCGCAGGCCGTCGATGGCCGGCACATTGAGTTTGCGGATGCTTTTGCTCTGCGCCAGGTACTCGCCGCGGTGGATGTTTTCGGTCATCACCAGGCGCACGAAGTCGGGGTTGGCCAGTTGGTAATCGACCGTGAAGCCGACCAGCTTGCGCAGCGCGTCCTCGGGCGCCAAGTCCTCGAGGTGGAGTTCGGTTTCGATCTGACGGATGCGGCGGTAGGCTTCTTCGAGTACCGCGACGTAGAGGCCTTCTTTACTGCCGAAGTAGTAATAGATCATGCGCTTGCTGGTGCGCATGGCTTCGGCAATGACATCGATGCGGGCGCCGGCCAGCCCCTTCTCGGAGAACTCGTGGGTGGCGACATCGATGATGTCGGCCATCGTCCGCTCGGGGTCGTTGGTGCGCGCCTCGGTCTTTGGCGTCGCCTTGGCTTTGGCGGCGCCGCTCTTTCGCGGCGTTTGTACTGCCTGGTTCATTGCAGCAGTGTAGGGGATGGCAAAGCGCTGCTGTCAGACCCCGAGGCCCGAACCTGGAGGCATGGGCCGCCTCAAGCCCGGCAAGCGCCTGCTGCGGCACGACGGCGCGCGGGCCGTCGTCCAGCATCAGCCTCTAGAACGGGATCTTTCCCGTCCAGATGTCGCGGTACATCACCCAGTCGCCCATGAAGCTGTACAGCGGCCGCTTGAAGCTGGCCGGCTTGTTCGTTTCGAACACGAAGTGTGCAGTTCTACGCGGTGCTACACCAGGGCACGGCGTAGCACACCACGCAACCGTCGGCAGCGCGGCCTGACACCACCATGCAGCTATGATCTTTCAGAATAAATGTTGCTGAGGTGACAGCTGCCTTGCCATTGTGCGGTGCAAGCCCATCAGCTTCGGGGGGATGCTCATGAGTACAAAAGAGACCCGCGTTGTTGTTGTGGACGACGCCAGCGACGCTGCCGAAGCGTTGGCCTGCGCGCTCGAGAACGACGGCTACAAGGTGAAGACGGCCAGCAGTGGCGAACAGGCGCTCATCTTGGTGGAGCATTTCGAGCCCCACTGTGTGCTGCTCGACATCGACATGCCAGGCCTGACGGGCCTGGAGGTTGCCGCACAACTGCGGGCACGCCATGGATCCGAGCTCGTCATCATCGCCATCACCGGGTGGGGCAAGGCCGACGATCGGGTCTCGGCTGCTTTTGCCGATTTCGACCACTACTTGCGCAAGCCGTTTGACACGGAAGCGCTGCGCAAGGTGTTCGTTCCACTGACCTAGCACTGCGCCCAGCCGTGCCGCTTGCGCGGCAGCTGGGAACCCTTCGGCGCCCGACGCTCCTGGCTGCCGCCGTCCAGCCCGGTCATGAATCGCCGCCCGGCGCCCCCATAAGGACCTGCCCATGATCAAGCAACCTCTCTCCCGTCCGCTGACCTATGCGCTGACTGTCACCGCTGCGGGCGCCCTGGTGCTGGCTGCATGGTTCACGGCCAGCTATCGCACCCCCGGCAGCATGCTGCCGCACGGCTACTGTTTCACCTGGAACCCCGCGCTGCTGTGGACACACGTCGTCAGCGACTCTGCGATCGGCGTTGCCTACCTCACGATCCCGGTCACCTTGCTGCATCTGGTGCGCAGACGCGCCGACATGCCGTTCAACTGGATGGTGGTGCTGTTCGCGACCTTCATCGTCAGCTGCGGCGCCACACACTGGATCCATGTCTGGACAATCTGGAACCCGGACTACTGGCTCAGTGGCGTCGTCAAGGTCATCACCGCCGTCGCATCGTTGCTGACTGCTGCAGCCCTGATCTATTTGGTGCCGCGCGTGCTTGCGATTCCGACGAGCTCGGAGTTGAGAGCCGCCAAAGAAGCACTCGAACTCGAGGTGCGGCAGCGGCGTGCCGTAGAGGACGAACTGCGCGTTGAACGCGCAGCGCTGGAAAAGCGCGTGCTCTTGCGCACCGAAGAACTCGAGCGCGCCACCGCCGAAGCGCACGACGCAAAGCTGGCGGCCGAGCAAGCAAGCCTGCAGAAAGACCGTTTCTTGGCCAAGGTGTCGCACGAGTTGCGCACACCGCTGCAGTCCATGCTGAGCTGGTCGCAGGTGTTGCGTCATGCCGGCACAGACCACGAGCGGGCGGCGCGAGCTGCCGATCGCATCGGCCACAACGTGCGCCTGCAGGCACGGCTGATCGACGACCTGCTGGACATCTCGCGCATCCTGACCGGCAAGTTGCACTTGGACTACCAGCACGCTGAGGCGGTGGAAGTGGTGGAACGAGCAGCGGCCATGGTGCGCATCAGCGCGCAGGAAAAGGGCGTCATCATCGACGTGGTGCACCAGCTCGACGGTGCCACTAAGGTCTGGACCGACGCGGCCCGCCTGGAGTAGGTGGTCTGGAACCTGCTGAGCAATGCCGTTCAGGCCAGCAGCAAAGGCGGGCACGTGCGCTTGTCAGTGGACATCAGCCCCACCGTGTTGCGCCTGACCGTCAAGGACAACGGGGTGGGTATCGACGCCACCGAACTGGAGCACATCTTCGAGCCCTTTCGTCAGGGTGCACGCAAGAGCGGCGACCACCGCGGCCTGGGGCTCGGCCTGGCCATCGTGCGCCACATCGTGACGCTGTTTTCGGGCGAGATCATGGCCCACAGCGAAGGGCCGGGTCGCGGCGCCGAGTTCTGCGTTGAGCTGCCCTTGCAGCCACCGCAGGCTGCTGTCGGGGCACCAACGCCCGGCATGCTGAGCGCGGAACAGGCCGCGCGCCTGGCAGGCCTGAAGATCGTCTACGTTGAAGACGAGCCTGACATTGCCGAGAGCTGCACCCTGATGCTGCGCGCACTCGGGGTACAGGTGACGACCTGTCTGCACTTCGAAGAAGCGATGCGCAGGCTGACACAGGGTGACTTCGACGTCTTGCTGACGGATCTGAATCTCGACCGCGGCCACACCGGCCTTCAGCTGCTGCAGGCCTTGCGCGACATGCCCCATGGTAAGGCCGTGCCGGCCTTGATACTGTCGGCCTACGGCAGCGAAGCTGATCGACAGGGCACGCTGGCCGCTGGTTTTGCACAGCACCTGGTAAAGCCGCTGGACGTCAACCAGGTGTCCCACGCACTGCTGCAGGTGCTTCAAGGCCACAGCCCCTGAGGCCCGTGCGGGCCACCGAGTTGCCAGAAAACTGTCAAAAACACTGGCAACTGAGCCCACAAAGCCAAACGGGCTAGCCCCCTTGTGGAAGCTAACCCGTTGATTCGTAATGGTCGGGGCGGCGGGATTCGAACTCGCGACCCCTTGCACCCCATGCAAGTGCGCTACCAGGCTGCGCTACGCCCCGACTGACTGGCGCATTATACGGTGCCCACACGGGCCCGGAGGCTGCGGCGCCACAGACGCTGCAGGTTAAGCGCTCAGCAAGTCGCGGATGGACAGCAGTTCGGCGCGCAGTTGCTCGGCCAGCCAAG
>JANNMQ010000120.1:0-5404 GCA_031398045.1 Rubrivivax sp. | reverse complement strand
CGTGCCAAGCCGTATTCGGCCGACAGGCTGTCGCCCACCACCAGCAGCCGCCGTGCACCGCGGGCGGTGCTGTTCGGCGCGGTGGTTGCTGCTGCAGGCGACACCGGGCCCTGCGCCACCACGGCCATTGGCGCTGCTGTGACCAAGGCCAGCGCCATACGGCTACAGTGCAAGCCCCACGCACGCCGTGTCCACTGAACTGGTTTGATGTCTGAAGCCCTCATCGAAGTTGTCAACGTCACCAAGCAGGTGGCCGATTCCACCGGCTCGTTGACCATTCTCCACGAGATCAGTTTTCAGCTGCAGGCGCGCCAGTCGGCGGCCATCGTGGGGGCCTCGGGCTCGGGCAAAAGCACCCTGTTGTCGATCCTGGCTGGGCTGGATACCCCCAGCAGCGGCACGGTGAAAATTGCCGGTACCGATTTGTTTGCGCTGGACGAAGACGCGCGCGCCGCGGTGCGTGCACAGCAGCTGGGTTTTGTGTTCCAGAGCTTTCAACTGCTGGGTAACCTGAGTGCGCTGGAAAACGTGATGCTGCCGCTGGAACTGGTGGGCCGCTCCGACGCACGCGCTGCAGCTACCGACATGCTGGCCCGTGTGGGCCTGGCCGACCGCTTGCGCCATTACCCCAAGGTTCTATCGGGTGGTGAGCAGCAGCGGGTGGCGCTGGCACGTGCTTTTGTCGTGCGCCCAGCGGTGCTGCTGGCCGACGAACCCACCGGCAGCCTGGACTTCGCGACGGGCGAAAAAGTGATGGCGCTGATGTTTGACTTGAACCGCGAGGGCGGCACCACGCTGGTGATGGTGACCCACGACCGCAGCATTGCTGCCCGGTGTGACCGCCAGCTGCACATCGAAGCCGGGCGGTTGCTGCCCTGACTGTGGGCTGCAACATGCCGGTGTCTATGGGTCGGCTACGGGGTGCCTACGGGGCGTCTTCGGGGCGCCAATCTTCCAGCACCGCGTGGGTGTGGCTGCCTGCTGCAGCGCGTTCGTGCGCGCGACGCGCCGGCGTGCCCGCTGTGATCCACGCCACCAGTTGTTCGTCAGGCTCACAAAAGGCGGCCTGCAGCGCGGTGTCTTTGATGGCCGCACCGCTCAGCACCTTGGCGCCATAACCCTGCAGGTGCAAGGCGTTGATGAAGTTCATCAGCGCAGCACCTGCGGCCAGCCACTGTTCATGTTCTGGCGCGTCGGCCAGGCCAGGCTGCAGCCGCACCACCAGCGCCAGCAGTGCTGGGCCGTTGTAGGCGCGCTGGTGCGCGGCCTGCATGGCAGCACTGTCTTGACCACGGCGCTGCGCGGCCTGCGCAAACAGGGCCGCCAGGTCGTCACGCCGCGCATCGGGCACACGCACAAAACGGTAGGGGCGCAATTGCAGATGGTCAGGCGCACGGCCTGCCAATGCAGCAGCCTGCGCCAGGTCGGCGGCATGGGGCGCCGGCAAACCCAGGTGTTTGGGGCCCACGGAGTGCCGACGGGCCAGCCAGTCCAGCGCGGCAGCAGCGACTGCGTTTTCCACGGTGGCGCCGGGCGAATCAAGCGACCGCATCGCCGTGCTGGCATTGCTGGCAGTGCTGGCCGTGCTGGCAATGCTGGTGGTGTGCGCGCTCATTTCGCACTCAGAGCCTGCATGGTTGCTGACCACGTGGTTGTTGACTGCATGGATATTGACTACAGACAGAGCCTTCCGCGGTGAAGGCCGGCGCCGCCGTTGATGGCGCGCCATCTTGCCCTACACCGTGAAGGCAGGGGAAGCTGTGTTTACTGGCCGTGCAGCCTGCAGGTAGCTTGAAGCTCCGCTTCAATGCAGCACCAGCAGCGGCAGCTTGCTGCCCGCCAGCACGGCTTTGGTCTGCGAGCCAAAGAGGAACTCACCAAACGCGCCGCGCCCATGCGTCACCATCACGATCATGTCGCAGGCGTGGGATTCAGCCGCATCCACAATGGCTTTGTCCACACGCGGCACCTGGTCGAACACACCTTCAAAAGGCACCTGCGCCGCGCGCGCAGCGGCTTCAAAACGGGCCAGCACGGGTTTGGCATGCGCCGAAGCCGCCGCCTCGTGGGCCAGTATTTCTTCGTCCATCAGGGCCTTGGTGCGTGGGCTGCTGGGCAACGGCGCCAGCGGCTCTGCCACAAAGCCGACGATGGCCGCACCCAGTTGGGTGGCCAACTCGATGCTGGCGTCAATGGCGCGGTCGCTGAGTTCGGTGCCGTCTACGGGCACCAGCAGGCGTTTGAAGGGCATGAGATTTCTCCTTGTCGAACGGGTTGGCGCTGGGGTTGTGCGCGGTGGTTTGTGCTGTGGTTTGTGCGGTAGTTTGCGGTCGGGCTTCGGTTGCTCAGGCAGCCGCTGTTAACGCTGCCAAGTCCCGCACGGGCACGTCAGGTGGTGTGCCCAGCGGGATGCCCCGTGTCAGCAGGCGCTGCAGCATCTGCCCCACGGTGCCGATGGCCGTACCAAAGGGCAGGGCGCCGATGCCGCGGAAGAACAAGCCTTTGGACACATCGCCGTGCAGGGCTGCGGCCAGTTGTTTGTCGATGCAGAACTGTCCCCAGCCCGGGGTGCCGTCGCGCAGGCCACCCTGCACGATGGGCAGCAAACTGCGCCCACCCAGCCGCAAGGCGCTCAAGCCATTCAAGGGCAAAGGCTGTTCAAGCAGGGCGGGGTTACAGCACACGTTCATTGAAAGTTAGGCCCACTCGGCAGTGGGCAGAGGGCAGATGCGCAAGGTACGGCAAACGCTGTTGCGGTTCCATGATCTGCCTCAAGGCTTGTGCAAGCGCTGCGCCGGCATTGATAGCATGCCGGGCATGTGCCTTGATGCCGTATGTGGAACGATCTGAGCGAAGCGGTGCGTGTGCAGCTCAGCAACCAGGTGGTGGCCGGTGCCATCGCGCTGGGCCTGGTGGGCGTGGTGGCGGCGGCGCTGCGCAAGCTGCCACTGGCCATTTGGCAACAGGCCAAACGCGGTTTCATCGTCACGGCCACGCTGGACAGCCGCAATGACGTGTTTGGCGCTTTCATCGCCTGGTTGAACGACCAGCGCTTTGGCCAGAGGAGCCGCTTGTTTACCGTCATCCAGGCACCGCATGCGATGGCCGAAGAGCCGCTGGCGGGGGAGGACGCGCCGCGCCTGCAGTACAGCCCGGCGCCGGGGTTTCACCTGTTCTTTTATCGCGGCCGGCTGATGTGGATGCACCGCGACATCAGCATGAACCTGCAGGTGATTGAAACCATCCACCTGGGTGCGCTGTTTGCCAGCCGCCGCTTGATGGAAGAACTGCTGGAAGCCGCCATGCGTCACGCCAGCCTGCAGCGCGCCAACCGGCTGACGCTGTACACGGTGGACCGTTTTGGCGACGAATGGCGGCTGGCCGACAGCAAGCCGCGCCGCAGCCTGGACTCGGTGGTGCTGGATGAAGGTGTGGCGCGTTATCTGCACGACGACATCCACGGCTTTTTTTCGCGCCGGCAGTGGTATGCGCAAATGGGCATACCCTGGCGGCGCGGTTATCTGTTCTACGGCCCGCCGGGCACCGGCAAGACCAGCGTGGCCTACGCGCTGGCCGGCGAACTGCGGCTGAAACTGTGTGTGTTGTCGTTGACCAACCCCAAGCTCACCGACAACGTGATGGCCGACCTGCTGCAGCGCACACCGCCGCGGTCACTGATATTGATCGAAGACATCGACGCCTTTTTTGTCTCGCGCGAGAAGCAGGACGCGCGTGTGCAGATCAGCTTTTCGGGCTTGCTGAACGCCATCGACGGCGCCGGCGCGCAGGAAGGCCGCATCGTGGTGTTGACCACCAACCACCGCGAAAAGCTGGATGCAGCGCTGATACGGCCGGGCCGCATCGACGTGGAGATCGAGCTGGGCAACGCCACGGCAGAACAGGTGCAGGGGCTGCTGTTGCGCTTCTACCCCGAAGCGGGCGAGCGCGCTGCCAGGCTGTTGGTGGCTTATCCGCCGCAGGCACTGTCGCCGGCGCAAGTGCAGCAGATATTGATCGCAGCCAAGAGCTTGGACGAAGCCGAAACGGCACTGGCCAAGGCTTTTCAGGCGGCAGCGCAGCGGGGGGTCCTGTCCCGCGCTGCTGGGGCTGCTGGGGCTGCAGGGGCTGCAGGGTCACAAGGGCGCGTCGTCGGCATCGGCGACCGCTGAAGCAACACCTTTGCGGATGCGCACTGCTGCCGGTCTGGCAGGTGTGGAAGGGGCTGCGTTCTGTGCCTGCACAAAAGCTGCGGTGGCGTCGGCGCTGGTGTGCGCGGCAGCAGTGACTTCGCTGCCGACTGAGGCTGCCGCAACCGCGTCGGGCCCCGTTTCAACACCTTCAATCACGCGGGTGTAGGGCGCCAGTATCTGCACCAACTGCCCATACACCTTGGGGTTGCCGGCCACCACCTCGCGCTGGTAAAGGAAGTCAGCTTCGCCGGTGAAGTTGCCGATCAATCCGCCGGCTTCGGTGATCATCAAAGAGCCCGCGGCCACGTCCCAGGGGCTCAGGCCGGTTTCGAAAAATCCGTCGTAGTAGCCCGCAGCCACATAACAAAGGTCCAGTGCTGCGGCACCGGGGCGGCGCAAGCCGGCGCAGCTTTGCATCACCTCTTCAAACATCTTCACGTAGCGTTTGAAGTTGTCTCCCTTGCGGAATGGAAATCCGGTGCCGACGAGCGATTCAGACAGACGCAGCCGTTTTGAAACGCGCAAGCGGCGGTCGTTCAAGAAGGCGCCGCGACCTTTGCTGGCGAAGAACAGGTCGTTGCGGGTGGGGTCGTACACCACGGCCTGCTGAACCTGGCCGCGGTGTGCCAGCGCGATGCTCACCGCGTAGACCGGGAAGCCGTGCAGAAAGTTGGTGGTGCCGTCCAGCGGGTCGATGATCCAGATGTATTCGCTGTTTTTTGCGCCATGCTCGCGGCCTGACTCTTCGGCCAGGATGCCGTGGCCTGGGTAGGCTTCCAGCAGCGTCTGGATGATGACGTGTTCGGCTGCGCGATCAACTTCAGACACGTAGTCGTTGGGCCCCTTGCGGCCGATCTTCAGCACCTCCAGGTCCAGCGCCGCGCGGTTGATGATGGACCCTGCCGAGCGGGCTGCTTTAACAGCAACGTTGAGCATGGGGTGGAGCGCTTGCGACATGGGTGGCCTGCTGGTGGTGGGTGCGATTGAAGATGACAAAGAGCGGGCAGCGGACAATGCACACTGCGCAAGACGCCATTTTACGGCGCGCCCCGCTGCGCTGCAGCATGGGTTGTGCAAGCTGGCCTGGCACCCGCCCCTTTGATGACCGACCCCACACGATTTGTGTTGCTTCATACCAGCCACGGCGGCAACGTGGGCGCAGCGGCGCGCGCCATGAAGGTGATGGGTTTTCATGACCTGGTGCTGGTGCAACC
>JANNMQ010000093.1:0-5989 GCA_031398045.1 Rubrivivax sp. | reverse complement strand
CAGCGCCTCAGCATCAACGGCAAGCCGGTTGAAACCACCGCCAAGGGCGAGCACTACGACGACGACAGCCTGAGCTACGCACCGATGTTCACGGAAAAGCTGGGCAGCAAAGAACACCAGATACGCGTCGACCTGCGCCGGCTGGGCTACTACGGGCCCGACCCCAAACGCTTCCCGATGGCGGAGAACTGCCGCTATTCACCGGAAGGCGTGGTGTGCAAAGTTCCACAGGGCCATTACTTTCTCATGGGTGACAACCGCGACAACTCGCAGGATTCCCGCTTTTGGGGCTTTGTGCCGGATGAGAATATCGTGGGCAAGGCATTTTTTGTCTGGATGAACTTTGGCAACCTGGGGCGCATAGGCGCCTTCAATTGAAAGAACAAGGCCGATGACCCCTGCACAGGCTTACCAACCACGCTGGCTGGCGGGCCCCTCTTGTCGGCAGCGTCAAGGCTCTCAGCCGCGGTCTGGGCAGCGTGGGTTGACGCTGTTTGGCCTGCTCTTTTGGGCCATGCTCGTCGGCTTTGGGGCCTACTTGCTGGTGCGGGTGCTGCCCACCATCAATGAATACAGCACCATCCGGCGCACGGTCGATGTGATTGCCAAGACCCAACCCAGCACCGTGGCCGAAGCGCGGCAGGCTTTTGACAAGCAAAAAGACCTGGAATACTCCATCAGCGCGCTGTCGGGCAAGGACCTGGTGGTGGCCAAGGAAAACGAAAAGGTGGTGATCTCCTTTTCCTACGACAAGGTGATCCCGATCTATGGCCCGGTCTACATCCTCATCAAGTATTCGGGCAGCTCGAGGTAGCCAGTGACTGTTGCGAACTGGGCGCCAGCCCAGCCACCAACTGCCCCGACCAACCCCACTTCCTTTGATGTCGCCCTTGGTAGAAGCACTGCAAAAGCGTCTCGGGCATCGGTTCAATGACCCGGCTTTGTTGCATCGCGCGCTGACGCACCGCAGTTTTGGCGCGGTCCACAACGAGCGCCTGGAGTTTTTGGGTGACGCAGTGCTGAACACCGCCATCTCTGCGCTGTTGTACGAGCGCTTTGGCGACAGTGACGAAGGTGACCTGACCCGCGTGCGTGCCCACCTGGTGCGCGAAGACAGCCTGTACCGCGCTGCATTGGGGTTGGGCTTGCCGCTGGTGTTGCGCTTGTCTGAAGGCGAAGCCCGGGGTGGTGGTGCACAAAGGGCCTCCATCTTGGCCGATGCGCTGGAAGCCATCATCGGTGCCACGTTTTTGGACAGTGGTTACACCGCGGCACTTGAACTGGTGCGCCGGCTGTTTGGCGAGGTCATACAGGCCACCGAAGCCGACAGCTGGAGCAAGGACGCCAAGACCGAACTGCAGGAATGGCTGCAAGCGCGGCGCATCGCGGTACCCAGCTACCGCATCGTGGCCACACGCGGCCAGGCTCATGCCCAGGTGTTTGAGGTGGAATGTGCCGTGCCTTCGCTGAATGTGGCTGAACAGGGTGAAGGCCGGTCGCGCCGCGTGGCCGAACAGGCCGCGGCCAAGCGTATGCTGCAGTTTTTGAAGACGCGCGACCAGCCCGGCGGGCCCCTCTCGTCTTGAACCTTGATCTTCAAACCGCCCGCATCGCCATCACCAGCTTTCATTTTGATCACCGACGACACCCCAGCCACAGCGCAGCCCGGCCCCCAGCCTGACCCTGCATCTGCAAGCAGTTCCAGCGCAGAGGCCCCCCCAGTGCCGCAGCGGTGTGGCCTGGTGGCCATCGTTGGCCGGCCCAATGTGGGCAAGAGCACGCTGATGAACGCGCTGGTGGGCCAGAAAATCAGCATCACCAGCAAAAAGGCGCAGACCACGCGCCACCGCATCACCGGCATCGTTACGCAAGGCGCGGTGCAGTTTGTGTTTGTCGACACACCCGGCTTTCAGATGAAACACATGAGCGGGCAGGGCGGGGCCTTGAACCGCACGCTGAACCGCACGGTGCTGTCGTCGCTGGGTGACGTGGACGTGGTGTTGTTTCTGGTCGAAGCCGGACGCTTTTCGGCCGAAGACGCCAAGGTGCTGGCCTTGATGCCCGAAGACAGGCCCGTGCTGCTGGTGGCCAACAAGCTGGATACGCTGAAGCGCCGGCAAGACGTGTTGCCGTGGCTGAAGAGCATGCAAGACCGCTACAAGTTCGCCGAATTCGTGCCCATGTCGGCCACGCACAGCGCCGACGTGCAGCGCTTGCAGGACATCGTAGCGCCCTACCTACCCGAACAGCCCTGGCTGTACGAAGAAGACGCGCTGACCGACCGCAGTGAAAAATTCCTGGCTGGCGAGATGATCCGCGAAAAGCTGTTCCGCCTGACCGGTGACGAGTTGCCCTACAACTGCACGGTGGTCATCGACAAGTTCGAAGAAGAGGGCAACTTGCGCCGCATCGCTGCCACCATCGTGGTGGAACGTGATGCTCACAAGGGCATGGTGATTGGTGAAGGCGGTGAACGTCTGAAACGCATCGGCAGTGAAAGCCGGCAAGAGCTGGAACGTCTGTGGGACGCCAAGGTGTTTCTTGAAATCTGGGTCAAGGTGCGTTCGGGCTGGGCCGACAACGATGCGCATCTGCGCAGCTATGGTTACGAATGAGGACGCCGGCGTCGCCGAAGCCGCCCAGTCGCACGACCAGCAAAACCCGCCGGGCCCCGGTGGCCCACCCCCTGACGGCTTACGTGCTGCACCAGTACAGCTGGAGCGAAAGCAGCCTGATCGTGGAGTTGTTTACACGCGCCCAGGGCCGTGTGGTGGCTGTGGCCAAAGGCGCCAAGCGGCCCACCTCCAACTTCCGCCCGGTGCTCTTGCCGTTTTTGCCGCTGCAGGTGCTGCTGGGCAAACCACCACAGGATGACAGGTCCGATGTGGTGAACCTGCGCAGCGTCGAATGGAGTGGTGGTGTGCCGCTGCTGCCGCAACAAGCGCTGTTGTCGGCCTATTACTTAAACGAATTGCTGCTGAAGTTGCTGGCGCGGCAGGACCCGCATGCCGAGCTGTTTGACGCCTATGCTGACACGTTGGTGGCGCTGGCCCTGGCGCAGGTGGGCGGCCCAGCTGCAGTGCTTGATGGCGCTGCCGACGCAGGCACAGGCACAGGCACAGGCGCAAACACAGGCGGGCCGGCGGCCGATGGTGCAGCCGATGCGGCAGTGTTGCGCGCCTTTGAATTGGTGCTGCTGCGCGAGCTGGGTGTGTTGCCCGAGCTAGCCACAGTGACTTTGACGGCACAGCCGCTGGCGCCCGAACGGCGCTATGCCCTGCACCCTGACAACGGCGTGGTGGCCGACGCAGCTGCGGGTGCACCCGGCGCAGCCTGGCTGGCCGTGGATGCGGCGTTGGCATCGGGCACCATGGCCAGCCTGCGCCAGGCCTGCGTGCCAGCCGCCACGGCATTGCGCGGGCCGTTGCGCGCGCTGCTTCACTATCATCTGGGGCAACGGCCGCTGCGCACGCGCCAGGTGTGGCAAGGCGTGCAGCGGCTGGCAGAAAGCCCGCGCCGATGAACCCCCTGGTCGCCCCCGAATCCCGCCCCGCGCCGCAGGCCGGCGGCACCGCGTTGTCGGTCAACGTGAACAAGGTGGCGCTGCTGCGCAACACGCGTCACCTGGGCATCCCCAGCGTGGTGAAAGCGGCCACCTTGTGCCTGCAGGCCGGCGCGCAGGGCATCACCGTGCACCCACGACCCGACGAACGCCACATCCGCGCGCACGACGTGCATGAACTGGCCGCGCTGATGCAGCAGTGGCCGCAAGCCGAATACAACATCGAGGGCAACCCTTTCCACAACCTGATGGGTTTTGCGCGCGAACTGGTGGCCCAGGGTCTGCCATTGCACCAGATGACCTTTGTGCCCGACAGTGAAGGTCAGTTCACCAGCGACCATGGCTGGGATTTGGACGCTGACGGCGAACGTCTGCAACCGCTGATAGCCGAATGCACCGCTTTGGGTGTGCGGGTCAGCCTGTTCATGGACCCGCTGCCGCAAGCCATGGCCACGGCGCGTGCGGTGGGCGCCAGCCGCGTGGAGCTGTACACCGAACCTTACGCCGCCGCGCATGGCAGTTCAGGCCAGGCCGTACAGCTGGCGCGTTTTGCTGCCGCGGCGCAAGCCGCTTTGGCAGCAGGGCTGTGTGTGAATGCCGGCCACGACCTGAACCGCGACAACCTGGCCGATTTCCTGCGTGCTGTGCCCGGCGTGCAGGAAGTGTCGATTGGCCATGCGCTGGTGGCCGATGCGCTGGAACTGGGTTTGCCCGAAACCGTGCGCGAGTACCTGCGCTGCATCCGCGCCGCGCATGCGCCGGCTGCGGGCTGACATTCTTGCCCTTCCGGCTCGTCAACATGATCTATGGCATAGGCACCGACGTGTGCGACATCCGCCGCATCGAAGGCACGGTGCAGCGCCGTGGTGAACGCTTTGCGCAACGCGTGCTGGGCCCGGATGAACTGCAGGTCTTTCGTGCCCGCAGCCTGCGCACACCGGTGCGTGGCTTGCGTTACCTGGCCACGCGGTTTTCGGCCAAAGAGGCGTTTTCTAAAGCCATCGGCCTGGGCATCCGCTGGCCGATGAGCTGGCGCGCCTGCCAGATACTGAACGAACCCAGCGGCAAGCCCGTGCTGCGCCTGTCGGGTGAATTGGCGCAGTGGTTTGAAGCGCGCGGCTTGCAAGGCCATGTCACCGTCACCGACGAAACCGATTACGCGGCGTCTTTTGTCGTCGTCGAAAGCAGGAGTGCACTTTGAAGACGCCAGACAGCTTCGCCCACGCCGCCGTGGTGCTGGACATTGCAGGCACCAGCCTGAACAAAGCCGACCGCCAGCGGCTGAAAAACCCGCTCACCGGCGGCCTGATCTTGTTTGCCCGCAACTGGGAAAACCGGGCCCAGCTCACCGCGCTAACCGCCGAGGTGAAAAAGCTGCGGCCCGACCTGCTGATCTGCGTCGACCACGAAGGCGGCCGCGTGCAGCGTTTTCGCACCGACGGCTTCACGCACCTGCCGACCATGCGCGTGCTGGGTGAACACTGGATGCGCGACCCGCTGGGCGCTACCGACGCCGCCAGCGCCTTGGGTTTTGTGCTCGGCGCCGAATTGCGCGCCTGTGGCGTGGATTTGAGCTTCACGCCAGTGCTGGATCTGGACTACGGCGAAAGCAGTGTCATCGGCGACCGCGCCTTCCACCGCGACCCGCGGGTGGTGTCGCTGCTGGCCAAGGGTGTGATGCACGGCCTGCTGCGCGCCGGCATGGGCAACTGCGGCAAACATTTTCCGGGGCACGGCTATGTGAAGGCCGACAGCCATGTGGCAGTGCCGGTGGACAAGCGCAGCTTGAAAGCCATACGGGCTGACGACGCCAAGCCTTACGAATGGCTGAGCACCACGCTCAGTGGCGTGATGCCGGCGCACGTGGTCTACCCCAAGGTCGACAGCCACCCCGCCGGCTTTTCGCCGCGCTGGCTGAACGAGATCTTGCGCGGCGAGATGGGATTTACGGGCGCGATCTTCAGCGACGATTTGAGCATGGAGGGTGCGCGGCACTTGGAGGGCGGGCAGCTCACTTACGCTGAAGCCGCCACCGTGGCCCTGAACGCCGGTTGCGACCTGGTGCTGCTGTGCAACCAAAGTGTGGATGGCGGCCAGGCCGTGGACGAACTGCTGGCCGACTTGCAGCAGGCACAGGTGCAAGGCCATTGGCACCTCAGCCCCGACAGTGAACAGCGCCGCTTGGCGCTGCTGCCCACCCAGCCTCCGCTGGCCTGGGACGACTTGATGCACGACCCCGTGTACCAGCGTGCGCTGGAGCGCCTGCCCTGATGTTGCAAGGTGCCGGTCAGCTCAGCAGCCCAACACGCGCTGTGATGGTCTGATGCCGCACAAACCCAGGCCCGCTGCTGTTGATCAGGCCGCTGCTGTGCCTGCAGATCCTGCGGTCGTCTCAGGCTTGTCGCCCCGACAAGGTGCTGCTGCACG
>JANNMQ010000953.1:0-2604 GCA_031398045.1 Rubrivivax sp. | reverse complement strand
GTGGCCATCGACACCATCATCAACCAGAAGGGTCAGAACATGACCTGCGTCTACGTCGCCATCGGTCAGAAGGCGTCGTCGATCAAGAACGTGGTGCGCGCATTGGAAGCCAATGGCGCGATGGACTACACCATCGTCGTGGCGGCCGGTGCGTCGGAATCGGCGGCCATGCAGTACGTGTCGGCCTACTCCGGCTGCACGATGGGCGAGTACTTCCGCGACCGCGGGCAGGACGCGCTGATCATTTATGACGACCTGTCCAAGCAGGCTGTGGCTTACCGCCAGGTGTCGCTGCTGTTGCGCCGCCCACCAGGCCGTGAAGCCTACCCCGGCGACGTGTTTTATCTGCACAGCCGCCTGCTGGAACGTGCAGCGCGTGTCAACGTCGACTACGTCGAGAAGTTCACCAAAGGCGAGGTCAAGGGCCGCACCGGTTCACTGACGGCACTGCCGATCATCGAGACGCAAGCCGGTGACGTGTCGGCCTTCGTGCCCACCAACGTGATCTCCATCACCGACGGCCAAATCTTCCTGGAAACCAGTCTGTTCAACGCCGGTATCCGCCCTGCCATCAACGCCGGCATCTCGGTGTCGCGGGTGGGTGGAGCTGCCCAGACCAAGCTGATCAAGAGCCTGTCGGGTGGTATCCGTACCGACTTGGCGCAGTACCGTGAACTGGCCGCTTTTGCGCAGTTTGCATCCGACCTGGACGCCGCCACGCGCAAACAGCTGGACCGCGGCGCCCGCGTCACCGAACTGCTGAAACAAGCGCAGTACAGCCCGCAGCCGATCAGCCTCATGGCCGCCACGTTGTACGCCGTGAACAAGGGCCACCTGGACGATATCGACGTCAAGAAGGTGCTGTCCTTTGAAAGCGGCTTGCACACACACCTGAAAACCAGCCACGCCGCAATGCTTGCCAAGCTGGAAAACGACAAGGCCATGGACAAGGGTGCTGAAGAAGAACTGAACAACGCCATCGTGGCGTTCAAGAAGTCTTTCTAAGCCACTGACCCTTCCCAGGAGAACGGACCATGGCGGTCGGTAAAGAGATACGCGGCAAGATCAAATCGGTGGAGAACACCCGCAAGATCACCAAGGCCATGGAAATGGTCTCGGTCAGCAAGATGCGCAAGGCGCAAGAGCGCATGCGCGCAGCACGGCCGTATGCCGACAAAATCCGCAACATCACGGCGCACCTCTCGGAAGCCAATCCCGAGTACAAAAGCCCGTATTTGCGTGATGTGACGAAGACGGGTGGCAAGCCCAAGGCCGTGGGTTTCATCGTCGTCACCAGCGACAAAGGGCTGTGCGGGGGTTTGAACACCAACATCCTGCGTGCGCTGACCACGCAGATGAAGGAAGTGCAAGCCTCGGGCGCTTCCATCCAGACGGTGGCCATCGGCAACAAGGGCTTCGGCTTTTTGAACCGCATCAGCGCCAACGTGGTGAGCCACGCGGTGCAGTTGGGCGACGCGCCGCAGCTGGAAAAGCTGATCGGCCCAGTGAAGGTGATGCTCGACGCCTTTGTGGCCGGCAAGCTCGACGCGGTGTATCTGTGCTACACCAAATTCATCAACACGATGAAACAAGAGCCGCTGATCGAGCCGCTGCTGCCGTTGTCAGCCGCACGGCTGGCCCAGACGGCCGCCGAGAAAAAGCAGTACGGCTGGGACTACATCTATGAACCCGATGCACCCACCGTCATTGACGACCTGCTCACACGCTACGTCGAAGCGCTGGTCTACCAGGCTGTGGCCGAAAACATGGCCAGCGAACAGAGTGCGCGCATGGTGGCCATGAAGGCCGCCACTGACAACGCAGGAACATTGATAGGCGAGCTCAAGCTTATCTACAACAAAACCCGCCAGGCCGCGATCACCAAGGAACTGTCCGAGATCGTCAGCGGCGCTGCCGCGATCAGCGGCTGAGCAAGCTTTGTTGTTGGCTCAGCCTGCTCACCGAACACACGAATACCGTTTGAAGGACTTCTGACATGTCGAACACACAAACAGCCGCCGCCGCACAAGGCAAGATCGTCCAGTGCATCGGCGCCGTGGTGGACGTTGAGTTCCCGCGCAACGCCATGCCCCACATCTATGACGCGCTGAAGCTCGAAGGCACGGCGCTGACGCTGGAAGTGCAGCAACAGCTGGGCGACGGCGTCGTGCGCACCATTGCGCTGGGCTCGTCAGACGGCCTGCGCCGCGGCCTGATGGTGACCAACACCGGCGCCGGCATCACGGTGCCGGTGGGCAAGGCCACGCTGGGCCGCATCATGGACGTGCTGGGCAACCCCATCGACGAACGCGGCCCGGTTGATGCCACGCTGTCGGCCGTTATCCACCGCAAGGCCCCGGCTTATGACGAGCTGAGCCCGTCCCAAGAGCTGCTGGAAACCGGCATCAAGGTGATCGACCTGATCTGCCCGTTTGCCAAAGGCGGCAAGGTGGGCTTGTTCGGCGGCGCCGGCGTGGGCAAGACGGTGAACATGATGGAGCTGATCAACAACATCGCCAAGGCGCACAGCGGCCTGTCGGTGTTTGCCGGCGTGGGCGAGCGCACCCGCGAGGGCAACGACTTCTATCACGAGATGGCCGACTC
>JANNMQ010000033.1:0-2321 GCA_031398045.1 Rubrivivax sp. | reverse complement strand
CCCGCGGTTGTTCAGCAGCGCCAGTTGCACCGCGCTGTCGGCCGTCAGTGGCTGTGCCAGCAAGCCCTGAACGCGTGCTGCGGCGGCGGCTTGGTCGTCGGGGCTGCGCTGCCAGAGCAGGTCTTTGCCCAGATGCTGCTGGGCGGTTTGTTGCACGGGGCCGAAACCACCGTCGGGGGCGAAGCTGGCGCAGCCGGTCAACAGCGTGGCCAGTGTCAACAGGCCGGCGCAGCCTGCACTGGGCAGCCGGCGGCTTGGGTGTATGCGGGTGGTGGAGATCGAAGGCTTCATGGGCTTCGCGCGTGTGCGCCTCAGTGTTTGTGCGCCGGCGCGGCGGGCACGGTTGCAGACGGTGCGGGTGCAGACGGTGCGGGTGCCGGCGCCGGTGTCGCAACCGGTGCCGGTGGGCGCGGGAGCGTCGATGACGGCGATGATGGCCCCCCGCTGTCTGACAGCGGTGCGCTGGCTGCGGCTGCGGTGCTCGCAACCCCGCCTGCCTCCGCACCGCTTGGCTGGGCTTCTCGGGCATAGGTGCGCCAGCCGCCGATGCGGTTGACGTTGTCGTTGGCGGCGCGCCACGAGCCCGGCTGCACCACCACGCTGCTGTGGCGGCGGTAATTTGCAAAGGGTGCTGCCGATACTGCCGGTGGCACGGCGGACTGCGCTTGCAGGGGGTCGGCCCGTGCTGGTGTCGGCGCAGTGTGGGCGTTAACGGTGGCGGCGCAGGCTGCCAGCAGCCAGGCCAGGTGTGGGGGCGTTTTCATCGTGCGAAGCTCGGTGTGGATGGTGGGAGGACGAGGCGTTGGCAGGCCCTTCGGCACAAGGCGGCCGGCAGCCGCAGGGCTGAATCAACCCAACGTCTGCGCAAAACGGGCTGCGCTGCAAGCACTGCGGTGCAGGCCGTGAAGGCCTTGCAGACCGGTGTTCAGTCGGCTGCTGCAGCGGTTCGGGGAGGCCGCTCGAAGGAGCGAACCGTGGCCGACAGGTGCAAGGCACCAGGCCACAACCGATGCGCCTGCGTCGCCATGGCGATCTGCCAGTGCAGGCCCTGGCCGTGCAGCGCGGTGCCCAGCGAACAAAAACCGCAACCATTGCAGCCCGTGTCATTTTCAGCTGACCCGGTCTCTGGGGCGGCCGCGCGATGTTGTGTGCAGCCAGCGTGGTCTTGCGTTGCGCCAGCGGAATCAGCGGCTTGAACCAATTCAACGGCTGCAACAACCCTCGCCTTGGTGCTCAGGCCCGGGGACTCCTGCGTGCCCGCCGACCGGTGCCGAAGGCAACCGCCAGCGCTGGCGGCAATGGCCGCTTGCACAGGCAGCACCACGCTCAGTAAAAGCAGCAAAAATGAACGAAAGAGGGTGTGCACGCTTTAAAGCTTATCAGCCCTGGAGAAAACCCGGGGGACCAGGGTCGGGCGTTAGAGTGCGGGGGATGTGACAGCGCAGGTGCGTTTCAACCTGCGCCCACCCTAAGTTGTAGCCGATGCCGCCCACTGCAGACCCCAGCCCGCACCCCAGCCCGCACCCCATAGTTGCCATGCGTTTGTTTGTAGGCGACGCGTTGCAGCTGGCGCCGGGCCTGCAGGTGGGCCTGCCCGAGCAGGCGGTGCGCCACGCCCAGGTGCGCCGCGTGCAACCCGGTGACTGGCTGTGCCTGTTTGACGGTGCAGGTGCCGATTGGCCAGCCCTGGTGCTGGACGTGGGCCGCAAGCATGTGCGGGTGGAACTGGGCACGCCGCGCCCTGTGGCGCTGGAACTGCAACCCGCGACGACCGTGGCGGTGGTGGTGCCAGCCAATGAACGCATGGACAGCCTGGTGGAAAAAGCCACCGAATTGGGGGTGGCCAGTATTCAGCCCTTGATGGCTGAACGTTCGGTGTTGCGTCTGGCAGGCGAACGCGCGCAGCGCCGCCAGGTGCACTGGCAGGCCGTCGCCGTTGCCGCCTGTGAACAGTGCGGCCGCGCCCGCGTGCCCGAGGTGGCCCCTGTGCAGCCCCTGCTGCCTTGGCTGCAGGGGCTGGCGCCGCAGCCCGGCCCAGCGCAGGCGCGTTGGCTGTTGAGCTTGCACCCGCAAGCGCGGCCGGTGGCCGCTGTGGGCAGTCACAAGAGTCTGGCCGCGGTGTTCAGCCTCAGTGGCCCCGAGGGCGGCTTTGCGGTCGACGAAGAGGCCGCAGCGCTGAAGGCCGGCTTTGTGGCCATCAGCCTGGGCCCGCGTGTGCTGCGGGCCGACACCGCGCCACTGGCCTTGCTGGCCTGGTTGGGGCTGCGCGCGCCGCTTAAAGCTTGACACCCGCTGCAGCTGAGCACGACCTTGGAAGAGGT
>JANNMQ010001106.1:0-2151 GCA_031398045.1 Rubrivivax sp. | reverse complement strand
AGGGCACTTTGGGTGCAGATGGGGCGTTGTCGGCGAGCGAATCCGAACCGTTGGCCAGCTGGCGGACGAAGCGCGCGGCGCAGGTGGGGCCGGTTTCGGCCCAGCGCAGCAGCCGGTCTGTGTTCGTGATGAGCAGCCAGTCGGCGGCCGGCATGCCGAACACCGCTTGCGCGATGGCAGCCTGTGCGGCCGGCGTCTGGTCTTTCGCGGCGCGTGCCGCAGCGATGTCGGCGCTGCTGGCTGGCTCGCCCATCCATTGCGGCCATTCCAGCAGCGTGCGCCACGCGCCTTCGCGCAGCATCTCGGCGGCCACGGCGCGGCGGCAACGTTCCACGTCGGCGGCGGTGGTGCCTAGGCCACCGTCGGCAGCCGAGCAGGCCAGCTCACTGGCCGCGGCTTGCGAACGACCGCAGATAGAAAACATCAGGGGTACGGCGGCGGCGATGTCCGCCCGCGTGCGGCCCTGCAGCATCAGGCGCGCCACGTCGGCACGCGTGGACCGGATGGCCACCGATTGCACGCGCTCCTGGTGCAGATGCAGGCCGATGACCAGTTCGCCTTCAAGGCCCATGGCCGGCCCCTCGCAGCCCACCCAGCAGGAAGCTGCGTTTGCTTGAAAGCCTGTCCGCGTTCGGGCCGTGCGACCCGGATGCGGTGGCCGCAGCCGCCAGCGTGGCGTAGGCCTGTGCCTGGCGCGGCACCGGGTCGGCGTTGGCAGCGCGGTGTGCATGGTCGAACAGGGCCTCCAGGGCCGCCAGGGCCGTGGCCCGGGCACCGTCCTGGTTGGCGAATTCGAACATCGGCGAGAACAGCGAACAGGCCTGGTAGTCGCCCAGCTGCGCGTTGCGGCCACCAATGAACTCGAAGACGCCGGCCGGGAACACATAGGGCCGACTCTCGCGTTCGCCGGCGGCGTGCCAGGCCGCGTCGATGCGGGGCATCAGCAGCAGGTTCATGAACCACGGCGTGATCAGCACGCCCAGCCAGTGTTCGCGCCAGGTGCGAAACCCCACCGCTTCCACAGCCAGTGCGGGGTTCAGCATCGGCATGCCCTGCATCTGGTGGCGCAGCACATGGTCGAAAGCACGCTCCAGCGCGGCGGCGGGCGACGGGCGTTCAACGGGCGGGCCGGCAGCTTCAGTCATCGAGCAGCAAGAAGTCGTGCTTCAGCGCTGAACAGTTGGGGCAGGTCCAGTGCGCGGGCAGATCATTGAATGGGGTGCCCGGCGGGACTTGCCACACCTCGTCGCCCAGTGCAGGGTCGTAGACGGTCCAGCAGATCTTGCATTCGAGCCGCGTGGTGGGCTTCATGGCTGCCTTCATCGCGGCCTGAAGGTCGGGCGGTGCGGTGCCCTGGCTCATGGTGCTGCGGTCGCGGTTCAGGCGGGGGTGAGCGAGTCGCCCATCCACTGCACCAGTTCGGCCAGGCGGGTGCTGGTCTCCAGCAGGTCTTCACGCGCGGCCACGGCCACTTCGGGCATGGTCGTGACTTCGATCGTGTTCAGGATCAGCGTCTGCATGTTGTTGAAGTACTGCACGCGCCACACATGGCGTGCGGCGGTGCTGCTGATGCGGCAGTTGCCGAAACCACGCGACAGCACCACCACCGTGCCACCATCGAGCACCGCGTCCAGGTGCGCGGCGTCTTCGGGCGACAGCGGCAGCAGCGTGAGGTTGATCACGTGCGACGGTGTATCGGGGCCTGCGCGGTCCATCGCTTCTTGCAACTCGTTGACCAGTGCAGGCACGTTCATGGCGCCGGCCGGCAGTGGCAGCTGCCGCAGCCGCGGTGACGCGCCGCTGCGCGCACGAGCTTCCACCACGGGCGGGATGGGGGCTGCCAGCAGGAAGTCGTGCAGCAGCCGGTCACCGCGCAGATGCTGTTCGCGCCAGACGCCGGAGAACACGGTTTCCTGCACCCGCACCTCGTGGCCTGCGTCCACCAGGGCCGAGACCTCACCCTCGCCCAGCGTCTCGTTGAGCACGCGCAGCTGGTCCGCCGGCAGGCCTGCCAGGTCCAGCGCGGGCAGCGCGCCGCCATCGGCCAGCCAGCTGTCCATGCCCGAGAGGAACTGCGCCAGCACGTGGCGCGCGCCAGCGACGTCGTTGTCGAGGCTGGGCTCGGGCAGGCGCGGCATCTCGAAGGTGTTC
>JANNMQ010001086.1:0-2736 GCA_031398045.1 Rubrivivax sp. | reverse complement strand
ATTGGTGGTGCAGTGCTCCGCGAACCAGCTGCAAGTGGCCTCGGAGCTGGACGCCAGCACCTTGGCCATGGTGCAGACTTACCGCGAGGCTGTGCACTGCGAAACGCTGCGCTTGCAGGTGTTTGCAGGCCACAAGGTGCCGATGCTTTTTGGCGAGCCCGAAGCCTGGGTAGCCCTGCTGATCGAGGCGCTGTTGCTCGAAGGCCGGGGCGAAAACGCCAGGGCCCAGCGCTTGCGCACCCAAGCCCTGGAAGAGGCGCCAGCCACCGCCGGCACGCTGGACGGTGTGGCCTTCGAATGGATAGCTGATGCAGACAGCCGCTTGGGCCCGACGCTGGAAGCCGTGATCAACGGCCGCTACTACTGGTTGCCGTGGAACCGCCTGCTGCAGGTGAGCATTGAAGCCCCCGTGGATTTGCGCGACGCGGTGTGGATGCCGGCGCATTTCCAGTTCTCCAACGGCGGTGAATCGGTGGGTTTCATACCCACGCGTTACCCCGACACTGAACTGGCCACAGGCGACTTGCTGGCACTGTCTCGTCGCACCGAGTGGCGCGAAACCGTTGGCGGTGGTTTTGTCGGCTTGGGCCAGCGGCTGCTGACTACCGATCAAACCGAAGTGGCGCTGATGGATGTGCGTTCGGTGGTGCTGCAAGCCCACTGAGCTTCCGGCCACGACTTCAGCGCGCCGCCCCGCACCCCGCGCCCGCCATGGCCAACCTCCGCGCTCAAGACCGATTGCAGCCCGCGCTGCTGGACCGGTTGACCGACGACGAGCCCGACAGCGCCGTTGAATCTGCCGAGTCGCGCGTGATCAACCGTACCCGCTTGCGCGAGTTGGTCTTGCGCGACCTGGCCTGGCTGTTCAACACCACACAACCCACGGACTGGCTGGACGCCAGTACCACGCCCCACGCCGCGCGGTCGGTGCTGGGCTTTGGCCTGCCAGCCCTGTCAGGCCGCTACCTGTCGGCGGTTGATCTGCAAACACTGCAGGCCGGTGTGCATCGTGCCATCCTGCAGCACGAACCGCGCATCTTGCCGGGCACGTTGACGGTGGAAGCCGTGGCCAGCGACCAGCAGGCTGACCACCACAACCAGCTGGGCTTTCGCATCAGTGGTCAGTTGTGGGCACAACCGGTGCCGTTGGAGCTGATGCTGCGCACCGACATCGACCTGGAAACCGGCCGCATCGCCATTCGCGAGGTGACGCGCTAGCCGGGGCTGGCCTGCACGCCCCGGTGGCCTTCTCGCTTCGACGTTTGTGCCGGCACCACCCGACGTTTTCACCACGTTCACCAGCTAACCAGCCTTCGCAATACACCCCAAAACCCCATGGACCCCCGGCTGCTGCGCTACTACAACGAAGAATTGCGCCACCTGCGTGAGATGGGTGCCGAATTTGCGCAGGCCTTCCCGAAGATCGCAGCGCGCCTGGGTATGGAGGGCCTGGAAGTCACCGACCCCTACGTAGAACGTTTGCTCGAAGGCTTTGCTTTCCTGGCCGGTCGTGTACAGCTGAAGCTGGACGCCGAATTTCCTCGCTTCACGCAGCGCCTGCTGGAAATCATCTATCCGCAGTTCCTGGCACCCACGCCTTCGATGTTGATAGCGCGCCTGGACCCTGACCTGAACGACGCTGCGCTGGCCCAAGGGCCCCTGGTGCCGCGTGGCGCAGTGCTGACCAGCCGCACCGGCAAAGCGGGCACCACAGCCTGCGAATTTCGAACCGCGCATGAACTGCGACTGTGGCCGCTGGAACTGACCCATGCCGAGTACTTCAGCCATGCGGCTGACTTGCCACTGGCCAGCCTGCCCCGAATGGCGGCGCTACCGTTCGGGTTTGCGCCTGCGCTTGCGTGCCACTGCAGGCACGGACTTCGCCAAACTGGGTTTGCAGAACTTGACCTTGCACTTCACCGGCGTCGAAGACATTGCCTACCGCCTGAACGAGCTGGTGTGTGACGCCACGCTGGGTGTGCTGGTGCAACCCACGGCACGGGGCAGCGGCCGTTGGGAAGCGCTGGACGCCGACTGCGTGGGCCGTGTCGGTTTTGAAGACGAGCAGGCACTGCTGCCACCGGGCTTGCGCGGCTTTGAAGGCTACCGGCTGCTGCAGGAATACTTTGCCTTTCCGCAGCGCTTCCTGTTTTTTGAGCTTCAGGACCTGGGTGATGCACTGCGCAAACTGGGCGGCACCGAGCTTGAAGTGCTGATGCTCTTCAACCGTGCCGACCCCGCGCTGCAACAGGCGGTGGACGCCCAGTGCCTGGCCCTGAATTGCGTGCCGGCCATCAACCTGGTGGAGCGTCGCTGCGACCGCATCCACGTTGGACCTGAAACCGTTGACTATCACGTGGTGCCCGACCGCACGCGGCCCCAAGACTTTGAAGTGCATTCCGTGCTGGACGTGAAGGGCTACGGCGTGGGTGTGGGCAGTGAATGGCAGTTCATGCCTTTTTACAGTGCCTTTCATACCGAAGCCAGCAGCCATGCGGCCTATTACACGGTGCAGCGTGAACCCCGGCTCCTGTCCAGCATCCAGCAGCGTGAAGGGCCGCGTTCGTCGTACCTGGGTACCGAGGTCTATGTGTCGGTGGTGGACGCGCAGGAAGCGCCTTTCAGCGCCGACCTGCGGCAGCTGGGCGTGCGTGCGCTGTGCACCAACCGCGACCTGCCCATCCTGATGCCCACCGGCCAGGCAGGCGGTGACCTGAAGTTGAACGCGCCTGCGCC
>JANNMQ010001042.1:0-7176 GCA_031398045.1 Rubrivivax sp. | reverse complement strand
AGCGCTTTGGGCATCCCCTTCATCTTCAAAAGCAGTTACGACAAAGCCAACCGCAGCAGTGGCAGCAGCTTCCGCGGACCGGGCATGCAGCGTGGGCTGGAAATACTGGCCAAGGTGAAACGCGAACTGAACGTACCCATCCTGACCGATGTGCACAGCGAAGCCGAGATTGCCGAAGTGGCCGCCGTGGTGGACGTGCTGCAGACACCCGCTTTCCTGTGCCGGCAAACCGACTTCATCCGCGCCGTGGCGCAATGTGGCAAGCCGGTGAACATCAAGAAGGGCCAGTTCCTGGCCCCGGGTGACATGAAAAACGTCATCGATAAAGCGCGAGCTGCCGCACGAGAAAAGGGCTTTACCGAAGACCGGTTCATGGCCTGCGAACGCGGCGCCAGCTTCGGCTACAACAACCTGGTGAGCGACATGCGCAGCCTGGCCATCATGCGTGACACCGGCGCTCCGGTGGTGTTTGACGCCACCCACAGCGTGCAACTGCCCGGCGGCCAGGGCACCAGCAGCGGCGGCCAGCGCGAATTTGTGCCCGTGCTGTCACGCGCGGCAGTGGCCGTGGGTGTGGCCGGCCTGTTCATGGAAACCCACCCCGACCCGGCCAACGCCCTGAGTGATGGGCCGAACGCCGTGCCCTTGAAACACATGCAAGCGCTGCTGGAACAGCTGGTGTCGCTGGACCGTGTGATCAAGCGCCAGCCGCTGCTCGAGAACGACTTCACCTGCTGATCAAAGTCCAGAAGAGTCCACCATGCCCACCACCTACCTGATCGTTGAATCGCAGATCTCCGACCCCGAAGCCTTCAAACAATACATGGCCGCTGCGCCTGCTGCTGCAAAGGCCTTCGGCGGCCAATACCTGGTGCGCGGCGGCCGCATGCACGTGCTGGAAGGCGACTGGCAGCCACCGCGCCTGACGGTGCTGAGCTACCCCAGTTTCGAACAGGCCAAGGCCATGTACGACAGCCCGGAGTACGTGCATGCACGCAGCCTGCGCCAAGGCGCCACGGCCTGTTTCAACATGGTGCTGGTTGAAGGCGTGGAAACAGCCCCGACAGTCTGATCCTCGTGCGTGGCCACCCACGCCGACCACCATATCCAAGCCACCCAGAGGAATTGCATGAGCGCCATAGTTGACATCGTCGGCCGCGAGATTTTGGACAGCCGCGGCAACCCCACCGTGGAATGTGATGTGCTGCTGGAAAGCGGCACCATGGGCCGCGCGGCCGTGCCCTCTGGCGCCAGCACCGGCAGCCGCGAAGCGATCGAACTGCGTGACGGCGACAGGGCCCGCTACCTGGGCAAGGGCGTGTTGAAGGCGGTGGAGCACGTGAACACCGAAATCAGCGAAGCGGTGCTGGGCCTGGACGCTTCAGAGCAGGCCTTCCTGGACAAGACGTTGATCGACCTGGACGGCACCGACAACAAAAGCCGCTTGGGTGCTAACGCCACACTGGCGGTGAGCATGGCCGTGGCGCGTGCCGCGGCTGAAGAAAGTGGCCTGCCGCTGTACCGCTACTTTGGCGGCATGGGCCGCATGAACCTGCCGGTGCCGATGATGAACGTCATCAATGGCGGCGCACACGCCAACAACAACCTGGACCTGCAAGAGCTGATGATCATCCCCGTGGGGGCACCCAGCTTTCGTGAAGCGCTGCGCTACGGCGCTGAGGTGTTCCACGCGCTGAAGAAGATCATCGATGCCAAGGGCATGCCCACCAGCGTGGGCGATGAGGGCGGTTTCGCGCCCAATGTGCCCGGCCACGAGGCGGCGCTGCAGATGATCATGGAAGCGATTGAAAAGGCCGGCTACAAACCCGGTGAACAGATTGCACTGGGGCTGGACTGCGCGGCCAGCGAGTTCTACCGCGACGGCCGCTACCACCTGGAAGGCGAGGGTCTGACCCTGAGCGCGCCCGAGTGGACCGACATCCTGGCCACCTGGGCCGACAAGTACCCCATCATCAGCATCGAAGACGGCATGCACGAAGGTGACTGGGACGGCTGGCGTCACCTGACCGAGCGCCTGGGCAAAAAGCTGCAGCTGGTGGGCGACGACCTGTTTGTCACCAACACCAAGATCTTGCAGGAAGGCATCAGCAAAGGCATTGCGAACTCCATCCTGATCAAGATCAATCAAATCGGCACCCTCAGCGAAACCTTTGCGGCCATCGAAATGGCCAAGCGTGCGGGTTACACCGCGGTCATCAGCCACCGCAGCGGCGAAACCGAAGACAGCACCATTGCCGACATCGCGGTGGGCACCAACGCCGGCCAGATCAAGACCGGGTCTTTAAGCCGCAGCGACCGCATGGCCAAGTACAACCAGCTGCTGCGCATCGAAGAAGACCTGGGTGACGTGGCCAGCTACCCAGGCCGCAGCGCGTTCAACCAAAAGTTCAACGATGCCCGCTGAACGGGTAAGCTTCGTCCCCCTGGGGAACACACACCATGCGCTGGATCACCGTCGTACTTGCCATCCTGCTGGGCGCTGTGCAGGCCGACTTGTGGTTCGGCAAAGCGAGCCTGCCCCAGGTGATGAGCAAACGCAAAGAGCTGCAGGCACAGCGCGATATCAACCAACAAGCGCGTGACCGCAACAAACGCACTGCCGCCGAAGTCAGCGATTTCAAGGACGGCGAAGAGATGGTGGAAGAAAAAGCACGCGCCGAGTTGGGCATGGTGAAAGCCAACGAAATACTGGTGCGTTTGACCGACCGCCGTTAAGGGTCCGTAAGGAAATATCTTGATCATTTGGCCGCTGGATTGGGATGCAATGCAAGGCGCGGAGCGCGCCGTGTGGCCAGCCACACAAGCGATTCGCAACGCCGCAGTGCGCCCAAGCCCAGCGAGTCAAATGATCAAGTTATTGACGAACGGGCCCTAAGCGCAGCGCGCGCCTTGCTGGACACCCTGACGGCCACGGCCACCGCCACCGCTTTCTCCGCCTGGGGCAGCCCCGTCAGCTGGCTGGAGGTGGCCGCCTTCTGCGCCGCGTTGGCGATGGTGGCGGCCAACCTGCGTGTGCATCCGGTGGCTTGGCCGTTGGCCATCTTCAGCTCTGCGGCCTATGCCGTGCTGTTCGCGCAAAGCAAGCTGTATGGCGAAGCGGCGCTGCAACTGATGTTCATCGCGCTGGCGCTGTGGGGCTGGTGGCAGTGGCTGCGTGGCACGGCGGCCGATGGCGGGGCGCTGCGCGTGCGGCACCTGCAGCCACGCCATTTGGGGCTGGCGCTGGCCGCCACGCTGCTGGCCTGGCCCCTGTTGGGCGCACTGCTGGACCGCGTGACCGACAGCGACGTGCCCTACTTCGATGCACTGCCCACCGTGGCCAGCGTCACCGGGCAAATTTTGCTGGGCCGCAAGCTGGTGGAGAACTGGCCCACCTGGGTGGCGGTGAACCTGGTCAGTGTGGCCTTGTTCGTGCACAAAGGCCTGTGGCTGACGGCGCTGTTGTACGGGCTGTTCGCGCTGCTGGCGCTGTGGGGTTGGCGGCATTGGAAGCAGCTTGCAGCCGCAACCCTGGCCTCCCGTTCGGGCACGGCATGATGACAGCAAGCTCGGCGATGACACCCGCCCTCTCACCCGCCATCTCACCGGCAGCAGCACCCGCACTGCGCATCGCCGTTCTGGGCGCCGAGAGCACCGGCAAGACCACCTTGGCCCAAGCCCTAGCGCTGGCGCTGTCGTTACCCCGCCAGCCGCTAACAAGCGGTGCTCCGGCAGCGGGCCCGCCGCTGCGCACCGCCTGGGTGCCCGAGCTGCTGCGCCAGTGGTGCGATCACCATGGCCGCACGCCACAGGCTCAGGAACAGGCCGCGATTCTTGAGGAACAACATGCCCGCATAGATGCCGCAGCCGCAGACCACGACGTGGTGGTCTGCGACACCACCGGTCTGATGACCGCTGTCTACAGCGCGCTGATCTTTGACGACCACAGCTTGCAAGCACGCGCGCTGCAGCTGCACCGGGGCATGCACCTGAGCCTGTTGACCGCACTGGATTTGCCGTGGGTGCCCGACGGCCACCAGCGTGACGGCCCGCACGTGCGAGAGCCGGTGGACAGTGCCATCCGAGCGCTGCTGCTGAATAACGCCCTGCCTTTTGTCGTCATCGGCGGCAGCGGCGCGGCGCGGCTGACGCAGGCACTGGCGGCGGTGGCGCCGCTGCTGCAAGCGCGAGAGCCCGTGCCAAGCGCAGCACCCAGGCTCTTCACGCGCTTGCAATCAGGCACGGCCACTGGGAGCCGCTGGGCCTGCGAATGCTGCGGTGACGCGCCTTACGAAAGGGCGCTGCGCCGGGCCGCTGCAAGCTGACAGCTTCCGGCTCTTTGGCGCAGGTGAGCGGATCGCAGTGCTGTTGATGTTTCCCATATTCAGACATCACAGAAACCGTTCGGGCTGAGCTTGTCGAAGCCCCCGCCGCCACTGTGGCGGCACTTCGACAAGCTCAGTGCGAACGGACCATGGGGGTGTCCTGAAATCAGGAAATCCCAATAGGCCGCTATTGCACGCCGTGGCTGGCTGGCGGCTGGTTGCGCACCGGCGTGAACAGCCCACCCACGTCCACCGCGTCAAAGCGGTACTGCGCGCCGCAGAATTCACAACCCACCTCGACCTGCCCCCGCTCTTCGATCAGGCTGTCGCTTTCTTCGCGGCCCAGACCCAGCAACATCGTACCCACGCGCTGGCGCGAACAGGTGCAGGCAAAACGCGGGTGTTGCGCGTCGAACACCCGCAGCGTTTCTTCGTAGAACAGGCGGTGCAAGATGTCGTCCACATTCAGCGTCAGCAGTTCTTCGCGCGTCAGCGTGGCAGCCAGCATCGCGATGCGGTTGTAGTGTTCGTCCAGGCCGATGTCATCTTCATGGCGGCGCGTGCCGGCGCCGCCTTCCAGGTTGCCCGCGCCCTGCATCGGCATGCGCTGGATCAGCAATCCCGCGGCCACCTCGTCGTTGGCGGCCAGTATCAGCCGTGTGTCGAGTTGCTCGGACTGCAGCATGTAGTGTTCAAGCACATGCTGCACCTGCTGCAGCGGTTCACGCTGGTCACCGTGCGAAGTGTCAAAAAGTGGTACCACACCCTGATAGGGCTGTTGCCCCGGCAGCTTGTCCTTGGGGTCCAGCGTGATGGCGCAGCGGCCCTGGCCGTGCACGTTCAGCAGTGCTTCCAACTGTGCGCCGGGGGGTACATCGCCCACCACCTTGGCCGTGGTGCGAAAGCTGAGGTCGTTCTGCACCTCGGCCACCGCCAACTTCACCGGGCCGTCGCCAAACACCTGCAGCACCAGCGCCCCGTTGAACTTGATGTTGGCCTGCATCAGCACACCCGCGGCGGCCATTTCACCCAGCAGCACCCGCACCTCGGGTGGGTGCGGGCCCACGTCCTGCCGGCGCTGCAGCAGCGTTTGCCAGCTGCCCGTCAAGCGCACCAGCATGCCGCGCACCGGCAGTCCTTCGAAGATGAATTTTTTCAGCGTGTCCATCAGAGCAGCTTCTTCAGTTGCGTGCGGTGGCGCTGGGCGTTGTCCACGTAATGGGCTGCAGCGCCTTTCAGCCTGGCTATCTGCTCAGCCGAAATCTCCTTCACCCATTTGGCCGGCGCACCCAGGATCAGCGAGTTGTCCGGGAATTCCTTGCCTTCGGTGACGATGGCACCGGCGCCCACCAGGCAGTGCTTACCGATCTTGGCGCCGTTCAGAACCACGGCCTGGATGCCAATCAGTGACCCGTCGCCCACGGTGCAGCCATGCAGCATCACCTGGTGGCCCACGGTCACGTCTTCACCCAACTGCAGCGGAAAGCCGGGGTCGGTGTGCAGCACGCTGCTTTCCTGGACGTTGCTGCGCGCACCCAGCGTGATCCATTCGTTGTCGCCACGCAGCACCGCGCCGTACCAGACGCTGCTGCCCGCAGCCATGCGCACACGGCCGATGACTTGCGCGCTGTCGGCCACCCAGGCGGTGGGGTCCAGTTCAGGTAGGGCGTCGTCCAGTTGGTACACGGCCATCGTGGCCTCCTTTCGGCCCCTTTGGGGCGCGCTGCAGAGCAAAGCCGATAATTCTAGGGATGGAGTTACGACAGGCCGCGCTGAAGGCTTTGCAGGTTGCAGAACCCGCGCAGAAGGCTGCGGCTGCTTTGGCACTGCACCCGGCCCTGAGCGCAGTGGTCGACCCCACGGTGGGCCTGAGCTGCAACACACCACTGCCCGGCCGCACCAGCCGGCCTGAACTGGTGGCGCCCACCGCCGTGAAGCACCGCTCGCCCTTCACGCCCGAAGGCCGCGCCGCGTTGCTGCACGCGGTGGCGCACCTCGAGTTGAACGCCATCAACCTGGCGCTGGACGCCGTGTGGCGCTTTGCCGGCATGCCCGAGTCCTACTACCGCGACTGGCTGCGCGTGGCGCATGAAGAAGCGCGGCACTTCACGCTGCTGGCCGAGCACCTGGCCACGCTGGGCCATGCCTACGGCGACTTCCAGGCCCATGACGGCCTGTGGGCGATGACGGCAGCCACGGGCGGCGACATCACTGCCCGCATGGCGCTGGTGCCGCGCACGCTGGAAGCCCGCGGGCTTGACGCCACGCCGCCCATGCAGGACAAACTGCAAAAGGCTGGCGACCTGCGCGCGGTGGCCATACTGGACATCATCCTGCGCGACGAAGTCGGCCACGTCGCGGTGGGCAACCACTGGTACCGCTGGCTTTGTGACCGTGATGGGCTGGACCCCGTGCAGCATTACCGCACGTTGGCGCGCCAGTACCGCGCGCCAAGGCCAAAGCCGCCCTTCAACCTGGAAGCGCGCAGCCGCGCCGGCTTCACAACCGAAGAGCTGGTGGCGTTGGCCGCACCCGAGTAAAAAGCGTGGTGCGCGCGGCACACCGACGCGCGCCGGCCACCCGGCATGCCGCACCCCGAGCCTTACACTGCACTGCACCATTCAAAACTGTCCAGGAGCCGCCATGCACCAGCTTCCCACCCGTCGCCAACTGGTTCAGTCGGCAGCCTTGCTGACCGCCACCCTGCTGCTGGCCGCCTGCGGCAAGAAAGAGGCGCCCCCGGCACCCGCCGTCGTGGCATCCGCCGCGGCACCGGCGCCCGCGCCGGCCAAGGTCTATGTCGTCGGCACCGACGCCGCCTACGCACCGTTCGAGAGCCAGAACGAAAAGG
>JANNMQ010000999.1:0-5315 GCA_031398045.1 Rubrivivax sp. | reverse complement strand
GGTGCCCAGCGTGCCATGGCACTGAAAGCAGTTCGACGCCAGCAGGCGGCCTTCGGTGTTCTTGGGCTGTGCCACCGGTTTGGTGGAGGTTTTGGCCAGTGCCACCGCCACACCGGTGCTTAGCGTTCCCGTGTTGTCCGGCGCAGCCGCGGTGGTCGTCGCCGTGCTCAGCAGTTCCGGCCCTGCAGCAGCCGTGCTGTCAACAGCAGTCCCTGAGCCACCTCCACAAGCTGCCACCGCACCGGCTGTCAGCGCTGCCGCTGCCACCAGCCGGGCCAGCCCTGTTGCCTGCCTGTTTTTGTCGTTCATCTTTGCCCCTTCAGACCCAATGCCGTGCGGTTTGCACAGCGTGGAGCTTGTGGCCGCAACCTGAAGCGAAAGTGAAGTGGGGAGTCAGGCTGGGCCGCGCGGGGCTGGGTCCGGTGCGAGCCTCAGTTCCACCGTGCAACCCGCTGCAGCGGCCGGCAGGCGCAGCGCACCGCCGTGCGCGCGCGCCACCAGGTCGGCCAGCATCAAGCCCATGCCGGAACTGCCTTGGTAGTCTTGTGCACTCAGCGCGGCTTGCAGGCGCTGGCGTTCATCGTCAGGGATGCCCGGGCCGTTGTCGGCCAGCACGATGCAGGGCGTGCCGTGTTCGTTGCGCAGGCTGATGTGCACCCGGCTGGCGCCATGGCGCAGCGCGTTGTCCAGCAGATTGGCCAACGCTGCGGCCAGCAAGTCGGGGTCGGCCTGCAGCCCGGGTGTGGGCTGCACCGTGATGGCCAGGCCGTCCACCTGCAGTTGCGCCACCAGGTCGGGCAGGTTGACCGCTTGTGGGTGCAGTTCTGAGCCACTTCTGAACAGCGTCAGCAGCGCGGCCACCACGCGCCGCAGACGGTCGGCAGCCTGGCGCGCCAGCGTCAGCATCGGTTGCACCTGCTCGGGCGACACACGCTGCGCGGCGGCCAACTGCGCCACCATGCCAGCCAGCGGCGTGCGCAAGGCGTGGGCGGCATGGGCCGTGAAGGCGCGTTCGTTGGCCACGCGGCGGGCCAGCCGCGCGCCCAGGTCGGTGATGGCCTGGTGCATGGGCTGCAGTTCCAGGCGCGCGGTGTCGGGCAGCTGTGCCTGCGGCTGCAAGGGGTCGAAGCGGCCCACGGCCACAGACAGGTCAGAGATGGGCTGCAGTTCATGGCGCACCCGGCGGCTGAGCCACCACGCACACAACAAACCCACCACCAGTGCCGAGCTGACGGTGTACAGGCTTGCGTCCCGCAGCGCTTCATTGCGTTCGCTGCTGCGTTGTGCCACCAGCAGCACCAGCCCGGCCTGACCCACCCCGGGCCCCAGTTCGTCGACGTGCACGCGCCAGTCTTCACCGACGCTGACAAAACCTTTGTTGCGCACCAGCACCAGCGGCTGGGCCGGCGCCTGGTGCGAACGCAGCATCACCCGTTGCTGCGGGTCAACAATCTGCCACACCAGGTTTTCCTCGTGGGGCGGTGCCGGCATCACGCCCCCTGCATGCAGCGGCCATTGCAGGGCCTGGGTGCTGAGCAGGCCGTCCAGTATCTGCGCGCTTTCGCGCAGCGTGTCGTCCATCAGCTCTTGCACCTCATGGCGCACCACCAGCCCCACCACCGCCGCCACGGCCAGGCTCCAGGCCATGGACACCACCCACAGCGCGCGCGACAGGCGCCGCTTGATGGACGGCAAGGGCTTCACGCCACCAGCCTGTAGCCCATGCCGCGCACGGTTTCTATGGCATCGCGGCCCAGCTTCTTGCGCAGGCTGGAGACGTGCACTTCCAGCGCGTTGCTGCTGACTTCGGCGTCCAGGCCCAGCACCAGGCCGTCCAGGTCGGACTTGGACACCACGCGCCCGGCACGCAGCGCCAGCGCTTCGGTCAATGCCCATTCGCGCGAGGTCAGGTCCACGCGGTCGCCGTCCCGGTAGGCGCAACGCGCGGCGAGGTCGATCTGCAGCGGCCCGAATACCAGCCGGTCGCCGGCCTGGCCACTGGCGCGGCGGCACACGGCGCGCAGGCGGGCGCTGAGTTCTTCAGGGTCGAAGGGTTTGACGAGGTAATCATCGGCGCCGCTGTCCAGCCCCTGCACACGGTCGCTCAGAAGGTCGCGTGCGGTCAGCACCAGCACCGGCGTTTGGTCGCCGGCGCGGCGCAGCGCGCGCACCCAGTCCAGGCCCGAGCCATCGGGCAACTGCCAGTCCACCAGCAAGGCGTCATAAGCTTCGCCGCGCAGCGCCGAGGCCTGTGCCACGCGCTGGCACCAGTCCACCACGTGTCCGTCGGCGCGCAGGTAGGTGCACAGGCCCGAGCCCAGCACGTGGTCATCCTCCAGCAGCAGCAGTCGCATCGTGTTTCTTGGGTGGTTGCGGCACGGTAGCACCGTCCGGGTTCCTGCCCGGTCTGCCGAACGCGGCCGTGGTGCCGGTCGGGCCTATTTGAAGACCTTCACGCCGGTGACCATGGCCGCCACGAGGTTGGTGCGCTGCAGCCGCCCCATCAGCAGTGCTGCGCCTGCGTGCAGGGTCACTAAGGCGATCAGGCTGTGGGCCAGCACCTCGTGCACCTCTTGCATCCATTCCACGCCCCAGAAGCGGTTGGTGGTTTGCAGCCAGCCCGTCAGGCCCAGCAGCAGCACCAGGGCCATCAACGCCAGCATCATCAGCGCACCCAGCGGGTTGTGGCCGGCGTGCCGAGGCAGCCGGCCCGCGTGCCAGCCGTCGCGCAGTTCACCGGCATGCGCGCGCAGCCGTGCTGGGGTGGGAAAGAAGCTGGCAAAACGTGCGTTGCCGCCGCCGATAAACCCCCAACCAGCACGCGCCAGCACCAGTGCCGAGGCGGTGTAGCCCAGCCACTGATGCAAGCCTGCACCCTCTTCGACAATGAAGCAGTTGCTGAGCACGCAGACCACCAGGCTCCAGTGGAAGATGCGTACAAACCGGTCCCAGACCGGCACGCGGCTGGGGCCTGCAGACGGCGCGGCCGGGCTGTGCATCACTTGCTTTCGAGCACAGCGGCGGTGGCGGGGTCGAAGTAAATCTCGACGCGTTTGCCGGCTTTGTCGAAGCCGTAGATTTCATAACACTGGCCTTTGCTGACCTTGAAGGTTTTGATCTGGTAGCCCTGGGCTTCGATGCGCGCCTTGAAGTCGGCTTCTTTCATCCGCTTGTCGCTGGGCACGGTGCAGGTGGGGCCGGCAACGGCGCTGCCGACAGTGGCCAACAAAAATGCGGTGGTGGTGATGGTCTTGAACATGGTGGGGTCCTGGTGAGTTGAAAAGCTTCCCGGTTGATCCGGTGCGTGTATTGGGCGGGCCCAACCTGAAGCGAACTTGAAGCGAATTTGAAGCCGACACCACTGGTCCATGCAGGGTGTCAGTTCGCGAACGCTGCCGCTGTTTGGTCGCAAGGGGCAGGCGGTCATGGCCTTCCCTGCGAAGAATGCAAAACATCAACCACGCAAGGAGCCACCCATGAACCTTGTTTACTTTGCAGCCGCCCTGTTTTTGATGCTGATCGCCCTGCATGCACAGGCCCAGACAAGCGCTGTCTGCGCCCAGGTGGAGGTGCACCACGTGCGCCCGCAGCAAGGCCACCTGATGCTGGCCGCTTTCAACAGTGCCGACACCTTTCAGAAACAGCCCATCGCCTCGCAGCGTGTGGCCGCAGGGGATGGTGTGATGCGCCTGCAAGTCTGTGGCCTGGTGGGCGAAGCGGTGGCGCTGACCCTGTTTCAAGACCTCGACAGCGACGGCAAGATGGGCCGCAACCTGGTGGGAATGCCCACCGAACCCTGGGGCAGTTCTGGCGTGCCGGGTGCCATGGGCCCGACCTGGGAAGCAAGCCGCGTGCCGCTGGACGGCAGCAACATCGTTGTCAAGCTGAGCCACTGAGCGGGAGCGCACCATGATGCAACGCCGACACCTGCTGCAAACCGCCGCTGCCAGCACATTGGCGGGTCTGCTGGCCCCCGCAGCCACACCCGCCATCGCCCGCCCCGCGCGTGCGATCGACTTTGACGCCGCTGCCGCCCACCAGCCGCTATTGCAGCCCTTCAAGGGCGTGACTGACACCAGCGGTGATGTGGACGGCGTGGCCCTGCTGCGCGGCCGTTGGCCGGCGGGCCTGCAGGGCCGCTTTTACCGCAACGGCCCGGCGCTGTTTGAACGTGCGGGCGAGCGCTACCACCATTGGTTTGACGGCGACGGCATGGTGCAGCAGTTCACGATTCAGGGTGGCGCGGGCCCAGGCGGGGCCACCGTCAGCCACCGTGGGCGCCTGGTGCGCACCGCCAAACTGGGTGCCGAGCAAAGAGCAGGGCGCTTTTTGGTGTCGGCGCTGGGCACCACCATCGAAGGCGGCCCGCCCTCCGCAGGGCCCGACAGCCACAACACGGCCAACACCAACGCCCTTGAACATGCGGGCCGTGTGCTGGCGCTGTGGGAAGGTGGTTCTGCCCATGCGTTGGACCCGGCCGACCTGCACACGCTGGGGCCGGTGGCTTGGCGCAAAGATTTGCAGCAGGTGCCGTTTTCAGCGCACCCCAAGATAGACGCGGCGGGCAACCTGTGGAACTTCGGCACCAGTGGCGAAGCCATTGTGGCCTGGCACATTGCGCCCGACGGCCAACTGGTCAAGGTGCAGCTGGGCACTTCACCGTTTCCAGGCGGCATGGTGCACGACATGGCCGTCACGCCGCGTTACCTGGTGCTGCCGCTGCCACCGGTGCTGTTGAACTTTGGTTCCGCAGTGGCGCAAGGCCCCCGTCGTTTTGCGCTGCAGTCGGGTGAGCCCCTGCGGGTGCTGGTGATGGAGAAGGACAACATCACACGCCAGCGCGTGTTTGAACTGCCGCCCGAGATGGTGTTCCACATCGGCAACGCACACGAGACCCCTGATGGCCAGGTGGTTCTGAGCTACGTGGGCGCACCCGATACCTGGTTTCTGGACCAGGCTGCGGTGGCGCTGATGTCGGCCCAGCCGCACAGGGCTGGCACGGTGCATCTGCGCACCGTGCAGCTGGACATGAAAACCGGCCGTTCGCAGCAACAGACGCTGCCGGGGACCGTGGAATTCCCGCGCATGGACCCGCGGCGCATTGGCGCACCCGCGCGCTGGCTGGCAACAACCGCGTCCTGGAAAGCGCCATCCACGCGCCCTGCGGGTTTGTTTCATGGCGTGCAGATGGTAGACACCCATACCGGGCGCCAGCGCCGCTTTGACTATGGCGAACACCTGGTGGCTGAAGAACACATCGTGGTGCCCAAGCCCGGCAAAACCGGTGAACTGGACGCCTGGCTGCTGGGCACCAC
>JANNMQ010000992.1:0-1905 GCA_031398045.1 Rubrivivax sp. | reverse complement strand
CGCGGAACTCGCCGACGACGACGTGATGCTGGCGCTGTCGCGCCTGTACCGCCACCTGCCGGCTGAAACCGACGAAGAGCGCGAACTGGTCGCGATGCTCGACCGCGAGCAGCCGCTGGCCACACTGGACGACGCGATCGAGGAACTGGTGGCCTGCGTCGCCGACCTCGACGACCTGACCCGCGACGCGCGCTACAAGGTCGAGACGGTGAAGCGCGAGGTGCCGAAGGTCGGCCGCAACGACCCGTGCCCGTGCGGCAGCGCAAAGAAGTTCAAACAGTGCCACGGCAAAAGCTGACCGGCCGCACCGGCCGATGAAAATCCAGCTGCTGTCCGACCTGCACCTCGAAACCGAGATGTTCGAGCCGCGGCCCGCTCGCGGCGCCGAGTTGCTGCTGCTGGCTGGCGACATCGACAGCACCTGGGTTGGTTATGAGCGATTTGCGGGCTGGCCCGTGCCGGTGCTGGTGGTGGCCGGCAACCACGAAGCCGACGGCCGCGACATCGACGCCGCCCACCGGGGTCTGCAAGCGCTGTGCAGCCGGCTGGGTTTTGAACTGCTGGAAAAGCGCTGCTGGTTGCACACCGACACGCTGGGGCGGCGCATTCGATTTGTCGGCACCACCCGCTGGAGCGACTTCGACACTTTTGGCGCCGAGCATCGCGAAAGGGCGCAGCGAGCGGCCGCTTACTTCTTGCGTTTGATGGGCAGCACACGCGCCGGCAAACCGCTGGACGCGCGCCTGGTGCGTGAACTGGGCCTGGCCGACCGCGCCTGGCTGCAAGGCCAACTGGAACAAACGTCTCAGGGCCGTTGGGATAAAACGGTGGTGGTCACTCACTTTGCTCCCAGTCTGCGCAGCGCTGATCCGCGTTATGGCCGTCAACCGGGCACGGCCAGCTTCTGCAATGCCGACGACGACTTGCTGCCGCGCGCCGACCTGTGGCTGCATGGCCACCTGCACTGCCGCCACGACTACCACGTGGCGCGCGCGGGTCAGCTGGCGACGCGGGTGGTGTGCAATGCGCGTGGGCTGGAGAAAAAGGGCGAACACCTGGCGGCAGTGCCCGTTGCGGCGCCTGCAGCGGTGGACGGTCAGGCAGCACGGCCAGCACCGGGCATGCAGCACCGTGCACACGATCCGCTGTGCGTGCTGGCGCTGTAACGCCGGTCTGCCCCGGGTGTGATTGAAGTCAAGCCGTGCCGGCCGTGCACGGTGTCACACTTCGCACAGCAGGCACCCCCTTTGCGCCTGCGTTCACTGGAGCACCCGCATGAAGATACTTGCCGCCGTTGATGGCAGCGCCTACACCAAACGCATGCTCGCCTATTTGACGGCCCATGACGAATGGCTCGGTGCGGCGCACAGCTACACCTTGATTCATGCGGTGCCCGCCGTGCCCCCGCGCGCTGCCGCCGTCATGGACAAGGCCGACTTGCAGGCCTACTACGATGAAACGGCTGAAAAAGTGTTCAAGCCCATCCGCAGCTTTCTGAGCAAGCGCAAGGTCAATGCCGACTATGTGGCCAAGGTGGGACCGGCAGCGGAATTGATCGTCCAGGCCGCCACCAAGGGTGACCACGACCTCATCATCCTGGGCTCGCATGGACATGGCTCGTTCACGAGCCTGGTGATGGGCTCGGTGGCCACCAAGGTGCTGTCGCAGTGCACCACGCCAGTGCTGTTGATCCGCTGATGGTGTCTTGCGGTCGGTACGGATCAGCGGCCGCGCAGCCCGTTCATGCAGGTGCTGAGCACCCACTGCACGATCTGTTCGTCGCTGTGTTTGCCCCCGGCTTTCAAGAAGGCCGGCACCGGGTCGCAGGCGCGTGCAAACACCGTGTACATCACCACTTCAGGCGGCAGCGCGGTGTCGATGTCGCCATCGCTTTGCGCCTGCACG
>JANNMQ010000964.1:0-3132 GCA_031398045.1 Rubrivivax sp. | reverse complement strand
GGGGCAGCCGCTGCGACCACGTTTGTGAACGTTATGCCAACTGGTCAACCGCCCGCTGTGCCTCGGTAGAGCTCTTGCGCCACACCATCGATACGGGCGTGGGCTCACCACCCAAGGTCACCGGCAAGATCGACGTGGCGTGACCGCTTTGCAGCGCCGCCGAATGGGCGCAGCAGGTCAGCAACTCGGTCTGTGCCACCACCGACAAGCTGTAGAAAAACGACGGCGACTCCACCACGGGCACGGGCGGCGCCAGGCCGCGCCGCAGAAAAGCATCAACGATGGCCACCCGCGTGGTGGACTGCCTGCCCGGCAGTATCCACGGCCATTTCAGCAATTCACCCAGCGGCACGCTGCGCCGGCCCGCCAGGGGATGGTTACGTGCAGCCACCACTGACAGACTGCCCTCGTACAACACCCGCTGTGCAAGGCTGCTGAAGGCCGCTGTGGTGGCCACTTGCCGCGGCAGCCGCCCCAGCATCAGGTCGATTTCGCCGCGCAGCAGCAGCTGCAGCAAGTGGTCTGCGCTGCCGTCCACGATCTGCAGCCGCCACTTCGGTGAGCCCGAAATCAGCTTCTTGACGATCTCGGGCAACACCGTCGTGGTGGTGTGCGGAAACGCGCCCATGCGCAGCACCGGGCTGCCCGCGCCTTGCAGGGTAGAACCCATCGCGCCCACTTCGCCCAACACCGTTTGGCAACGCGGCAACAGGGCTTGTCCTTCGTCGGTCAGCACCATGCCACGGCCCTGGCGGCGGAACAGCTTGGTGCCAAACAGAGCTTCAATTTCCTTCAGCATCATGCTCGCGGCAGAAGGGGTCATGGCCAGGTGTTCCGCAGTCGCGGCCAACGAGCCCTGCAAAGCCAACAAGCTCAGGAATCGCAGTTGCTTCACGCGCAGTTGGTCAAGTCGCGGCTGGCTCATCCGGGTGCACCCTAACTTCAGCAAAAGCTGATGATAGGGTTTGAAACATTGAGCCAATGTTGATGATTGGCTTTTAAAGTCCGCGCACCTTCACCATCTCGGAAACCCCATGCCCAGCCCCCGCACGTTGTGGTCCAGACACCTCCTGCTGGTGAACCTGCTGGTGAACCTGCTGGCACTGCCGTTGGCTTTGGCGCTGGCCCCTGCCGTGGGGCAGGCGCAGGCTTGGCCCAGCAAGCCGGTGACCCTGGTGGTGCCGTTTCCTCCCGGGGGCTCTAACGATGTGGCGGCTCGGGTGGTGGCAGAAAGTGCCCGCAAGCGCCTGGGCCAGACGGTGGTGGTCGACAACAAGCCGGGGGCGAATGGCGCTTTGGGCGTTGATGCCGTGCTGCGCGCGCCGAAGGACCACCACACCTTTCTGGTGGCTTCAGATTCCGTGTCACTGCTGCCTTTGTTCAGGACCATGCCTTGGGACCTGAGCAAGTCGTTCACGCCCGTTGCGGTTTTGTCCTACCAGCCCATCGTCGTTGTGACCGCCGCTTCGTCGGGGCTGAAGACGATGAAAGACCTGCAAGCGCGGGCGCGCAGCAAGCCCGACCAGGTGCCCTACGCCAGCTCCGGTCAGGGCTCGGTGCAGCATCTGGTGGGCGAGCTGTTTGCCCAGGGCCTGGGCATCAACCTGCTGCACATTCCCTACAAGGGCGGTGGCCAGGCGGTAACCGATGTCATCGCAGGCCAGGTCACGGTGGCGGTGCTGGGTGCTGCGGCAGTGCTGCCGCACATCAAGTCGGGCAAGCTGGTGGCACTGGCCGTCACCACACGCCAACGCTCCCCCATGTTGCCCGACACGCCCACGCTGGCGGAAAGCGGCGCCGGTGACATCGACGTGCCGCAATGGTCGGCGCTTTTTGCCGTTGAAGGCACCCCTGCTGCCGTGCTGGCGCAATTGCGGCAGAGCGTCGAAGAAAGCCTGGCCGAGCCTGCCGTCAAGCAGCATTTTTTGAACCTGGCCATGGAATCGGTTGCCACCACCCCAGAGGCCTTTTTGCAACGCATGCTGCAAGACCGCAACCGCTGGGCGAAGCTGATCAGCGACCGCAAGATTTCTCTGGACTGAGCATGCAGGCCGGAAAAAAGCATCCCCACATCGTTCTGGTGCTGGCCGACAACCTGGGCTGGGGCGAACTGGGCTGCTACGGTGGCGGCGCCTTGCGCGGCGCGCCCACACCGCGCATCGATGCACTGGCCCAGCAGGGTTTGAAGTGCTTGAACTTCAACGTCGAAAGCGACTGCGTGCCCACGCGTTCGGCACTGATGACGGGGCGCCACCCGATACGCACCGGTGCGCTGCAGTCGGTGCCGGCTGGGTTGCCACAGGGCATACACCCTTGGGAAAAAACGCTGCCGCAGGTCTTGAAGGAAGCCGGTTATGCCACGGGCATGTTCGGCAAATGGCACCTGGGTGACCGCGACGGCCGCTACCCGCACCAGCGCGGTTTTGACGAGTGGTACGGCATACCGCGCACCAGCAACGAAACAATGTTCACCAGCTCGCCCGGTTTTGACCCTGCGGTGGTGGACACCCCGCAGGTGATGGAGGGCAGGGCGGGCCAACCCGCCCGCGATGTGGCGGTCTACGACCTGGCCAAGCGCCGGCTGATCGACAGCGAACTGACCGAACGTGCCGTTCACTTCATGCGCCAGCACGCCGCCGATGCACAGCCCTTTTTCCTGTATGTGCCGCTGACGCACCTGCACTTTCCGACCCTGCCGCACCCCGACTTTGCCGGCCGCAGCGGCGTCGGCGAGTTCGCCGATTCGATGATGGAGATGGACCACCGCGTCGGCCAGTTGCTGGACGCGGTGAAGGAGCTCGGCATCGAAGACGAAACGCTGTTCATCTTCGCCAGCGACAACGGCCCGGAGTTTCGCCGCCCCTGGCGCGGCACCGCCGGGCCTTGGAGTGGGACGTACCACACGGCCATGGAAGGCGGCCTGCGCGTGCCGCTGATCTTGCGCTGGCCCGGCCGGGTGCAAGGCGGGTGGGTCAGCGACGACATCATGCACGTCACCGACCTGTATTCGACGCTGATTGCCGCGGCCGGCGGCGCGGTGCCCGACGACCGCCCCATCGACGGCATTGACCAGCTGGGCTGGTGGACGGGAGCCGTACAGCAGTCGGCCCGAGAAGGCTTTGTCTTCTACAT
>JANNMQ010000933.1:0-10650 GCA_031398045.1 Rubrivivax sp. | reverse complement strand
CCCTGGTTCCATCAGGATTGTTTTCAAAACTCAGGTCCATCACCACCGCGCCGCCCAAGCCAAACCCGTCGCCTGGCCTGAAGTGCTGGCTGGGCAAGCCAGGTGCCGGGTCGGCTTGCTGCAGCTGGCTGTTCATTAACTGGTCCACCCAGGCGCCGGGCAGCACCTGCACACCGCCCACTGTGCCGCCATTCAGCAGCATCTGGCAGAAACGGCCGTAGTCTTGCGCGGTGCCATACAGGCCACCCGCGCCGCTGTCGTAAGGCCGCAGTCGGAGGCCGGCCCTGGCGCCCACGCTGCCGGGTGTGGGCTGCAGGGCGCCGTCGGCTGACAGGCGCGTCAGCGTCACCAGGCGTTGCCGCTGCGCGGGTGGCACCTCCAAGGCGGTATCCACCATGCCCAAGGGCGTGAAGATGCGCTGCTGCAGCAGACTGTGCAGCGGCTGGCCGGCCACCACTTCCACCACCCGGCCCAGCACTTCGGTGTTGACGCCGTCATAGCGAAATCGCTGGCCGGGATCTGCAGCCAGGGGCACGCGCGCCACCCGCGCGGCGTAGTCCTGCAAATCGCCTGACCGTTCCAGCTGCGCGGCGTTCAAGAGCGCCGAGGGTGCTTCGATGCCAGCGCCGCCCGTGGCAAATCCAGCGGTGTGCGTCAACAGGTGGCGCACCGTCATCACCCGCACAGGTGCACGCAACTCCGGCGTCTGCACGGTGCCACCGGCCCACACCTGCAGTTGCGCAAAAGCAGGCAGGTGCTGCGCCACTGCATCGTCCAGGCCCAGGCTGCCCTGCGCCACCAATTGCAGCGCAGCTACCGAGGCAATGGGTTTGCTCATCGAATAAAGGCGAAAGACAGCGTCAGCGCGCATCGGCTGCTGCCGCGCCAGGTCCTGGTGGCCCACGCTGTGCTGCCACACCACCTGGCCCTGGTGCAGCACCAGCCCCACACCACCCAGGTAGCGGTGCTGCGCCACCACCTTGTCCATCCAGGGGCCCAGTTGTGTGGCCCAGGCACTGCCGCTGACGGGTGCCCCTTGCGCAGGCAGTGCAAATTGCACAACGCTCGCCGGCTGCGCAACTGCACTGGCAGCGCAAGCAAACCACAGCCACCCAACCGCCCAGGCACGCACCGCCGCTTTCAGCCTGAAACCACAGCGCGCCCGGCGCCAACCAAGGTCAGAACAAGGTCAGAAGGAAATTTCATGCGAGATCGAGACCACCCGGCCTCGGCCCGCAAAGTGGTTCTGGAAAAAGTCCACCTGCGACCAGCTGAGGATGTAGAACTTGTCGGTCAGGTTTTCCACCCCCAGCGTGAACTTGCCAAAGCGGCCGGTGTTGTAGCTCAGGTCCATGTCGTACAGGGTGTAACCGGTGGTGCTTTCACGTGCCGAAGTGCCGTCATTGATGGTGCGCGACGCCAGGCGCGTGGCGCCCAGGTTCAGGTTCAGTTTGTCAGTGGGGCGCCAGTTCATCGCCAGCCCCGTCTTGTCGGGGTTGATGTCATTCACCCCCATGCGGCGATCCAGCGGCCCACCGGTGACAAAGGTGGTTTTGCCAACGATGCGTGAATACAGCGCGGTAGCTTTCCACTCGCGGTTGAACTTCAATTCGCCGCTCAATTCCACACCGGTAATTTCAACTGGCACGCGGTTCATCACGAAGTCTCGGGTCACCGGGTCGGTACTCAGCGACACACCCAGCTTCGACTTGGACTTGTAGACCGAACCACCCAGGCTGCCCATAGCACCCGTCCACGTGGCGCCCACTTCCTGGTTGTCGACGATCACCGCCTGCAGGTCCAGGATGCCCTTCACCGATTGGCCCGGCGCGTTCACGTTGCGCAGCGGTATGCCCACGTTGGGCAGCGTGAAGCCCTTGCCAAAGGCAGCAAACACCGACAAACCCTTGACCGGCCGCCAGATGATGCCCAGGTTGGGCAGGTTGGCGGTGTAGCTCAAGTCGCCACCTTCCACAAAAGCGCGGTTGCGAAAGAAGACCGTGGTGTAGTCGTCAACGTGCAACTTGCCGTCTTCGCGGCGCAGGCCGCCGCTGATAGTGATGGGGCCTGCGTCATACGACAGCTGCGCATAAGGCGCCACGCTGCGGTACTGCATCGGCGGCACCCACAGGCGGTTGGTCAGCGCCAGGCGCTGCTGCGCCACGTCTTCCACCAGGTCCAGGCCCACGCGCGCTTCCAAGCCCTTGATGGCGGCCAGGTCGGGGCGTGTCCACGAGGTCCGCAAGCCCTTCTTCTTCGAGTGCACTTCTGATTGGTCGATCAGCGTGCCCAGCGGCGCGATCAACGGGTCTTGGCGATCGGCACCGTCTTCGGGCAGGTAGCGCATGGCCTGGTCGGCCGCGTACACGTCCACCGACAGGAAGCCGCCGTAGAAACGTTCGTTTTTGTAGGCCAGCGTGAACTGCTCGAAGTCGTTGAATTCAGTCTTCGCGCCCAGCGTGCGGCCGCGTTCAGCGGTGTCGGTCAGGCCCGTGGCACGGTTACCCAGCACCGCGATGTAGTTGCCGTTGCCCTTCACCTTGAACTGGCTGTAGGAGAACTGCACACGTTGCGCCTGGTCGGTGCCAAAGTTGATACCGCCCTTCACAAAGCCGTTTTTCGCCGTCGAGTCGGTTACTGAACCACTGGCGTTCCGTCCGATCCGGCGGCCGTTGCCGTCGTAGGTGATGCCGCGTTCGATGTTGGACACCGACACCAGCAGGTCGTAGTTTTCTGCCTTGCGCATGTAGTTGGCGCCCAGCTTCCAGCCTTCGCTGTCATCTTCGAACTGCGAGGTGTAGCGCGACAGGATCTGGAATTCGTCGCCCATCTTGGTGGGCGAGCGGCTGATGTAGTTGATGATGCCGCCCGCAGCGCCAATGCCTTCAGAAGCCGAGGGGCCGTTGATGACTTCGATGCGGCCGACCAGGCCCATGTCGGTGAAGGTGGCGTTGCGTGTGCCTTCACGCAAAGGCGAACCCTGCGGCACGCCGTCAAACAGGCGCAGCGCAATACGGCCGCGCAGGTTTTCACCGGTGTTGCTCATGGCCTGTGACGACTCGGCATAACCCGGCACGGTGCGCGACAGCACCGCGGTGGCATCGTCGGTCAGCGCCAAGGTGCGCGCCAGTTCCTCTTTGGACACCACGGTAACGGCACCCGGTATTTTGTCCACCGCCTTCGGCGTGCGGGTGCCGGTCACGATGATGGTGGTGGACTTGTTTTCATCGGCTGTTTGGCTGTGGGCACTGCCATAAGCGCCGGCGATGGCCGCCGGAAGCAGCAAAAGAATCAGGGGGTGTTGGGTTTGTCTCATGATGTGTTGGTGTAGGTGTTGCGGCCGGTGACGCCGCAGTCTGAGACCAGTCGGCCCAAACTAAAACTGTCTTTGCCTACATTCAGGCTCAACGTTTTGTGACTTGTGTTCAGGCGCTGAAATGTTGCGCTGCAGTGGCAGCTGGTTGGTGTTGCGGATGGGCAGCCGCTCGAAGACTGTGCTGCGGATACAGCAGCCGGCACTCCTGCAGCAGTGCGTTCACCAGCCGCAAGCGTATGGTGGCGCGCGACCACACCACGCCCACCCGGCGGGGCTCAAAAGGCTGCGGCAGCGGTATGCACACCAGGTTCAGGCCCTCGGGCCAAGGCCGCGCCCAGTCGGGCACCAGCGACACGCCCAAGCCGCGGTCCACCATCACGGCTATGGCGTTCAGCGCATTCAGCTCAAAACGCTCACGCGGCGTGATGCCCACCAGGCGCAGGTACTGTTCGGCCAGGCGGCCGCCCCACTGCTGGCGGTCGTAGCGAATCAGCGGCTCGCTGGCCAGTAATTCGTGCGGGTCGCGCCCGGCCATGGCTGCGGGCGCCAGCAGCACCAGGGGCTCTTCCCGCAGCAGCGCCCAGTCGCAGGTTTTGGGCAGTGTGAAAGGCGCCTGCAGCACCACCGCGGCATCGAGCTCACCCCGCTCTACCGCGCGGTGCAGCTCGGGTGAATAACCGGGCTGGATGAACACCTTGATGTGCGGGTAGTGCACCACCATGCGCGCCAGCAAATCGGGCAACACACCGGTGAGCGCGTTGGTACCGGCACCCAGCCTTAGTTCACCGGCGGTGGTGTCGTCGGTGGCCACGGTGCTGAGGTCGGCCACGTCGCGCAGCACATTGCGTGCGCGCTGCAGGTTGCGCGCACCCGCCTCGGTGACGCTGACGGTGCGGCCCGCACGGGCGATCAGCGGCGCGCCGATGTCACGTTCCAGCTTGTGGATCTGCTGCGCCACGGCTGCCGGCGTGATGTTCAGCAGCCGCGCGGCGGCGGCCATCGAGCCGTGGTCAACGACGGCGACAAAGGTACGAAGGAATTGGGTATCCACGCTGAAGGCTACCGCAGCCTCTCAAGTGTCGGCGTAAATCGTCAAACCTTTGAGCGACCGCGTGGGCGCCGGGAAAAACAGGCTGGCGATGTAGCCGATGACGATGCACAGCATGATCGAAATGGCCAGGTAGAAGTAAGGGTGCACCAGCTTGAACCACCAGGCGATGGTGGTCAGCACGATGGCCGAGCCCACGCCGATGGCCACCCCCGGCGAGTTGGCGCGTCGCGTGAACATGCCCAGCGTGTAGGCGCCGGCGAACCCGCCCCCCAGCAGCCCCGCCAGTTCGATCGACACGTCAAACAGCGAACGGATGTCGTAGCGCGCCAGCATCAGCGCCGCAGCGATGCCCACCAGCCCGGCCACCACCGTGGCGGCTTCGGCAAACAGCACACTCTTGCGCGGTGTCGGGTTTTTTGCCAACCGCTCGTAAAAGTCCACCGAAGCCATGGTGGCTACACTGTTGATGATGCTGGACAGCGTGGACATGGCGGCCGCAAAAATGCCCGCGATGATGAGCCCGGTGACCCCCATCGGCAGCTCGGCGGCGATAAACAGCGGGAACGTGGCGTCGATGCTCAGCAGGGGATTCATGCGTTCCGGGTGCGCCTTGTAGTAGGCGTAGAGGGCGGTGCCGATCATGTAGAACATGAAGCCACCCGGGATCATGATGGCGCCAAACATCCAGATCGAGCGCCCGGCGTCCTTGCCTGACTTGGTGGACAGCACACGCTGCATCAGCACCTGGTCTTTGGGGAAGGTCAGCACGACGTCAAACAGCACCAGGAAGATGAAACCCCACACGGTGGCCTGCGTGAGGTCAAAGCTGAAATCGAACAGTTTGGTTTTCTCTTCGGCTGCCGCCACGCGCCAGAATTCGACCGCGCCGCCGTCCAGCGCCAGCACGCAGTAGCCAATGGCAAACAGCGCGCCACCAAACATCACGAACATCTGCACAAAGTCGGTCCAGATCACCGCCTTCATGCCACCCAGTGCGGTGTACAGGATGGTGATGCCGCCCATGATCCACACGCTCCAGGTCACGTCCAACCCGGTGATGGTGGCAATGGCCAGCGCGGGCAGGAACAGCACCACGCTCATGCGGCTGCCAATCTGCATCACGATGGCCAGCGCGCTGGCCAGCATGCGGATGGCGGGGTGAAAGCGCGTTTCCAGGTAGGAGTACACCGACATCAAATCCAGCCGGCGCAGCAGTGGCACCACCCAGGTGGCCACAAACACCAGCCCCACCACCGCCACCAGGTTGTTGGTGAGGTACTGCCAGTTGGTCTCGAAGGCCTTGGCCGGGATGGCGATGAAGCTGATGGAGCTGGTGTTGGTGGCGTACAGGCTGACACCGGCAGCCCAGAAAGGAATGCTGCGCCCACCGACGAAGAAGTCGGCCGTGGAATTGCGCTTTTCGCGCAGGTAAAAGTGCAGCCCGATGCCCAGCATGGTGAACAGGTAGATCGCGATCACCAGCCAGTCCAGCGGCTTCAAGAGCAACTTGCCGGCTTCGATTTGTGCATGCACAAAACCGCGGGACGCGCCAGCTGAAGGTGGCACAGGCACGGCGGCTGCACCCGAAGGCGGCCTATCGGCCGCGGCATCTGGCAGTGGCCACAGCAGGCCGTTGCCCCAGGCCACAAAGCCAGTGGCCTGGGCGGCGCTGGCCAAGGCCGGCACATCGTCTTGCAGCGCCCAGGCGCTGGTGATGGTGTGGTAGGTCATCAGCCGGGGCAGCGGTTGCGGTTGACCGGCCAGGGCCACGGGGCGCACCAGGTACAGCAGGTGCGCCTGCCCCGTGGCACGCGCCGCGCCGCTCAGCACCTGACCTGGCACGGCGCCCAGGCGTTGCCAGCCAGTGTCGGCCACCCAGCGCAGCAGCTGGTGGGGGCCTTGGCCATCGGCTGCGGCCTGTGTGGCGTACACCGCACGCGACTGCCCCACCAGTGAACTCAAGGCACCGGCTTCGGGCACATCGGCCACGCGCTTCCACGCGGCCCCGGGTGTGCCGGCATCGACTTGCCACAGTTGCCACGCGCCCTGCGCGGGCTGGCCAGCCACCCACAGTGCATCGGCCAACAAAGTGGCCTGCGCGCCAGCCAGCTTCACGGGCATGCGGGGCCACGGCTGGGTGCGGACTTGACCCGCTTCCAGCGTCAACCGCAGCAGCGGTGTGCCGTTGACTGACTGCGCCGGTGACGACTGCACACCCGCACCCGCACCCACACCCACAACGTCAGCTGGGGCCGCCGGTGACAGCAAGACAAAGGCCCGTTCGCTGTCCCCCACCACCGCCTGCGGCGCAGTGGGCCAGCCGCCCCCCGCCGTGGGCTGCCAGCTTTTGCCGTCAGCGGCCAGCAGCCAAGCCTGGTTGCCGCGCCAGGCCAGCGGCGTGCCCGCCACCACCGCCAAGCCCGGTGGAGAAACCGCGGTTGCCGAGGAACTGGCAAGCGCCGCATCCGGCAGCGGCGGCAGCTGAGCGCCGCGCACCTCGGCCAGGTTAGCCGACCAGGCTGGGGCCGCCACCGCCACCGTCAGAACCAGCCCGCTGGCCAGCGCCGTTCGCTGCAGCAGGCCGACAGCGCGCGCCACTGATGACGGCCCTGCTGCAAGGCTTGTCATCAGCCCGCACCACCAAGCCCATCGCCGCAACAGGCCAGTTACCCAGCATCGCATTCAACAGTCCTCTGCAGTTGTGCGCAGCAGCCCCAAACGGGCTGCCAGCGCCAAAACATCGTTGGCGCGGCGCACAAAAGGCGCGTCCACCATCTGCCCTTGCACCACCGTCACGCCCTGGCCCTGCGCAGCGGCAGCCGCGGCCTGGCGCAGCACCGCCTGCGCTTTTGCGATGTCGTCAGGTGTGGGTTGAAACACCCGGTTGGCCACCAGCACCTGACTGGGGTGGATGCAGCTCTTGCCTGTATAGCCCATGCGCTGCGCCCCACGCGCCTCGGCTTCAAAGCCATCGGCATCCACCAGGTCTGCAAAGGCAGCGTCGCAAGCCCACACGCCGGCCTCAGCCGCAGCCATGCGCACGGCCCATTGGGCAGCCTGCACCAGCGCTGCGTCGCGGCGCTGCATGCCCAGCGGTTCAAACAAGTCGGCCAGGCCCAGCTGCAGGCCCACTACACGCGGGTGCGCCGATGCAATGTCAGCAGCCAAACGCAAGGCCCTGGGCGTTTCAATGTTCACCAGCAGACCGATGCCAGGGGGCACACCCCGTGCCGCTTCCGCAGCCAGCAACGCAGCCGCGGCCTGCTGCACGTCAGCCACTGAATCGACCTTGGGCAGGTTCAGCATCGCCACGCCCGCATGCACCACGGCTTGCAGGTCGGCTTCAAAGTGCGGGCTGTGCAAGGCGTTGACACGCACGATGATCAGCTTGGCGCCGTGGCGCAGCGGTTCACTCTGCACAAAGGCGCTCAGCTGCCGGCGCGCTGCGGTCTTGTTGCTCGGGCTGACTGAATCTTCCAGGTCCAATGACAGCGCATCGGCCGGCCCTGCCAGAGCCTTGGCGAACCATTCGGGCCTGGAACCGGGCACAAACAACTTGCTGCGCATCAAGCGTGCTTCCATGGCCGAAGTGTCGGGTAGCCCAACGAATGGCGCAGCAGCCTGGTGCCAGCTTCAGAAGATAGTTTTTCTAGTCATTGCAGCGTGGCATTGCAAGGATTGGTGGTTTCCACAGCGTGGGCTACCCTGGGGCAGGGTTGGCGTGCAGCAGCTTTAACCCCAATATCCCACCCACGATGGCCGTGATGCAGGCTATTCTGGCCAATGTGGCAGGCTCTTTGAATAACACCATGCCCAGGATTGCAGCGCCCACAGCCCCTATGCCAGTCCAAACCGCATAAGCAGTGCCCAGCGGCAACGTTTTCATGGCCAGCCCCAGCAACCAGAAACTGAGCCAGGCTGCCGTAAGTGTGATACCAGTGTACCCATGCCTGGTAAAGCCGTCCGAAGCTTTCATGCTGGTAGACCACACTATTTCGAGTAAACCAGCTACGAACAGCAACCACCACGCCGCTGACGCAGACGAAAACAGGGCCATATAAACCTTCGTTGTAAAATTAGGAAGTGTTAAGAAACTGCCAAACACCAATCACCACGGCATCGCTGTGAACAGTGCCATATCCTCCAAGCACTGGCCGGCTTGTGGTCTGCAGCGATACGCTTGCACGTGGGCAAGAAAACACTGTTGCCAAGCATCGAAAGTTTTCCATTCCAAATTACTTTGGAGACTGCAATACATCCAAAATACCCGTAGCAGTCTGATCGACTTGCTATGGCATCACTTTGGCGAATATTCCACCCCAAGCAGACGAGCTGATGATGTACTGTTATTCGCTAAACCTGCTTCCATCACGCGATTGGCGCAAACAACCTGTGCGTCGGTCGATAAACGCGCTTCCGGTTATTATTCCAAACATGATTCGCAACCAGGCGCCAATATTCCTAAATCCTCGAGCCGCGAAGTTGTCATCGACCGTCCCTGTCGATCCGCCGTCGCCACCGAACACCGCTTTCTGAATCGTTCGCGTGGACATGGCCCCACCGTGCAGTGCAGGACCACCGACTCCCAGCGGATTGCTGGTGTCTTGGTTCGGGCCAGCACCGAAACCGTCCAGTGAAATCGAGAAACCCTCTACGCGAAGCTTGGACATGGTGTTTCCTGACTGTGAGTCAGTAAGAGCTTTATCTGCGACGACCAGAACGACGCGCCGCTTGAATCACCAAAGCGCCGCTTGTGCGGCACACAACGCACCGGACTCAGTTCGGTGATGCCGAAACACGTTCCCGCAGGCTGTAAATGACGCGATCCAGTTCGGCGCGGGCCAACACCACGCAGCGTTCAAAGCGCAAGATATTGTCCAGCTTGTCGGTTCCGATGGCGCGGCAAAGTTCAGCCCAGTGCTCGGCGCCGATTCCGACACCGAATTCGGCGAGTCGGCGTACCTGCTGCTGTACACCACCCAGATTTCCGTTATACCCCTCGCGCAAGACTTGTTTCAGCGTGGCGGTGCATTGCTGCTCAATCGCCAAGACCAAGCCAAGGATGCCTTGGCTGCGTGGTCCTGTGCTTTGCGGATGCGGTGGAAACATCTCGTCGACGCGGGAGTGCAGCAGCTTCTCGTCCCGCGAGTACCGAACGCTGTGGAGGTAGAAGCGCAAAGCCTCAACGGTTTCGATCATGTAACCCAACGCGGTCAGTGTGACGGGTTTTTCCAGGTGCGCTATGAAGCCGGCTGCCAGCGTTTCAACGCGGTAGTTGGGCTCGGTGAACCCAGTGATGGCAACGACGGGAACGCTGGCAGTGCGCAGTGAGCACTCGTGCGAGCGTATGAGCGTGTAGACCTCAAAGCCCGCCAGCGTTGGCACTTTCAGATCGAGACAAACGAGGTCGACGGACTCTGAAAGCGCGTGGCTCACACCCATCCGGGGGTCGGCACAAACCGATACTGCACATCCCAAATTCTGCAGGAGCCTTGAGACTGCAGCCGCGGAGGGGCCGTCATCATCGATCACAAGCGCACGGTACGGCTGCCGCGAACCCGCTGATTGCATGGTGGCCAAAGCCCTGCTCCAGAAACTTTCAGCGCAGACCTAGGCCGGCGGAAAGTTGGATACGATCGGCCCCCAACAAACTTGACAAGGTTTCGCCCCTGACCATGGTGAACGCTCGAGTAACCGCTGGCAACGGTGCAGTGCCCAGTGCAACCGCCGGGCGCGAGGCGGCCTTCAATCCTGAACGCTTGACCCACAGCCCTGAGTACCTGATCCGCAGGGTGCACCAACTCGCTGTCGCTTCGTTCTCACAAGCCTGTGCAGACCTGGGGTTGACCCCAGCACAGTACACGGCGATGTTCATGCTGCGAGGACATCCGCGCATCGGCCAGAACGAACTGGGGCGGCTGGTAGCGCTCGATCGCTCAACGATATCCATGGTGGTGCGCTCTTTGCGAGAACGTGGCTGGGTGAAGGCTGCGGATGACGCCAACGACCGACGCAAGACATTGCTGGAACTGACCAATGAAGGTCGGCTGGTCGTCGCCGTGGCCGAGCAGCGCAGCACGCAGGCCGGAGAGCAATTGCTCTCTGTCTTCGACAAGCGCCAATCGGATCTGTTCATGTCATTGTTGAAACGACTGGTCGCAACAAACGAGCAGGGCAGCATGCCACGTTGAGCATCACGAATCGCCGCCTGTCAGCCGTTGCGCTTGGTCAATGAGGCGACACAAAACGTGCGCAGATCGTTTGACGTATGTTATGCCAAGGC
>JANNMQ010000880.1:0-6118 GCA_031398045.1 Rubrivivax sp. | reverse complement strand
CAGAAAAAGCCGCCGAAGACGTGGGTTTTTACTACGCCGCCAATGCGCTGGGCCGCTTCATGGGCACGCTGCTGTCGGGCTTGCTTTACCAGTGGGGCGGCTTGCTGTTTTCGCTGGTCGGCTCGGCGGTCATGCTGACGGTGTGTTGGTTGGTCACGCTGGCCCTGCCGGCACAGGGCCAACCGGCACCACGGCTGTCCACTCCTTGACCGGCAAAGAGCTTCTAATGCCTGAAGTGCACACACAACCACTGCCCATCGATGAGCACCAGGCCATTGTTTCGCTGGCTGCGCTGGCGCAAGGCATGCGCCTGCGCATCTTCCGCGCCTTGGTCGGCGCCGGGCCGCAGGGCCTGACGCCTGGCGCATTGGCACTGACGCTGGGCGTGCCCCCTTCCACACTGTCATTCCACCTCAAAGAGCTGATGCACGCCGGCATGGTGTCGCAAGAGCGTGAGGGCCGCAACCTGATCTACCGCCCGTCACTGCAGCAAATGAACGCGCTGCTGGTTTACCTCACCGCGCACTGCTGCCAGGCCGCGGACGGCGCCAACTGTGAGGTGGTTGCCCTGTCCCCGTGCACCCATTGCTGATCAACCCCCCCCTCAACAAGCCCAACCCACTGCTGCGGAGCCCCCATGAGCGAGCAAGCCACTGCCAAGGTCTACCACGTGCTGTTTGTCTGCACCCACAATTCTGCCCGGTCCATCATGGCCGAAGGCTTGATGAACCACCTGGGAAAGGGCCGCTTCAAGGCCTGGTCTGCAGGCAGTCAACCCAGCGGCACCGTCAGCCCTTTTGCGCTGAAGACGCTGGCCAGCCTGTACATCACCACAGAAGGTTATCGCAGCAAAGACTGGAACGAATTCACTCAGCCCGCCACCCCAGAGTTCGACTTCGTTTTCACGGTTTGTGACAACGCGGCCGGCGAGGTCTGCCCGGTGTGGCCCGGCCAGCCGATGACGGCGCACTGGGGGGTGCCCGATCCGGCGGCTTTCAAAGGCTCGGACGCTGAAACCACCAAGTTCTTCTGGGACACTGCGGTGATCCTGAAGCGCCGCATCGAACTGATGCTGGCGCTGCCACTCGCGTCACTGGACAAGCTGGCCATCCAGCGTGAGATCAAGGACATCGGCACACGCTGAGCTTTTGCAACTTAAACCCGCCCTGCCTGCCCCCCTTCCCCGCCCGAAACCTGAGTCCATGAACGTCTTCGAGCGCTACCTCAGCGTCTGGGTTTTTCTGTGCATCGTTGTGGGCATCACGCTGGGCCAGTGGCTGCCCGGCCCGGTGCAGGCCATCGGGCGCATGGAGGTCGCCCAGGTCAATCTGCCGGTGGGCTTGTTGATCTGGGTGATGATCATTCCGATGCTGCTGAAGGTGGACTTTGGCGCGCTAAACCAAGTGAAGCAGCATTGGCGCGGCATCGGCGTCACGCTGTTTGTCAACTGGGCCGTGAAGCCGTTTTCGATGGCGCTGTTGGGCTGGATCTTCATCCGCCATGTGTTTGCGCCTTACCTGCCCGCTGACCAGGCCGACAGCTACATTGCGGGCCTGATACTGCTGGCCGCTGCGCCGTGCACGGCGATGGTGTTTGTGTGGAGCCGCTTGACCAACGGCCACCCTTTGTTCACGCTGAGCCAGGTGGCGCTGAACGACACCATCATGGTGTTTGCTTTTGCGCCCATCGTGGCGCTGCTGCTGGGCCTGTCGTCGATCACCGTGCCCTGGAACACGCTCATCACGTCGGTGGTGTTGTACATCATGATTCCGGTGCTGATCGCGCAGCTGTGGCGCAAGGCGCTGTTGGCCCGCGGCCCGGCCGCTTTGGACGCCCTGCTCGCGAAAATCGGGCCGTGGTCGGTGACCGCGCTGCTGGCCACGCTGGTGCTGCTGTTTGCCTTTCAGGGGCAGGCCATCCTGAAGCAGCCGCTGGTCATTGCGATGTTGGCGGTGCCCATTCTGATCCAGGTGTTGTTCAACGCCGGCCTGGCCTATTGGCTGAACCGGCGTCTGGGCGAGTCGCACAGCGTAGCCTGTCCGTCGGCGCTGATCGGTGCCAGTAATTTTTTCGAGCTGGCCGTGGCTGCGGCGATCAGCCTGTTCGGCTTTGAATCGGGCGCCGCGTTGGCCACCGTGGTGGGTGTGCTGATCGAAGTGCCGGTGATGCTGCTGGTGGTGCGGGTGGTGAACCAAAGCAAAGGCTGGTACGAACGCGGCTGACCGTGGCCTTGTCCGGCTTGTCGGGCATTTTGTGGGCTGGGCGCAGGCCAAGGCAGCGGCTTTGTCCTTCATAGCCTTGACACAGCGGTTGGTAACCATGCGGGCTGGACGTCGGCATGGCACCCGGGAGGTGGTCAGCGCTGGGGTCCTGCCCCACCAACCACCTGAGGAACACCATGAAAACTCTTAGACGCGCGGCACGGTTCAGCGCCGCTGCCGCTGCATTGGGCTTGACCACCGCGGCACAAGCCGCCACCGTGTTGTCAGGCTGGGCCCTGATGCCGGCCAACACCTTTTCAGACGGCCCGACCTCGGGCCAATTTGCAGGTGCTGGCAACGGCGGCAACGCCTTGCCGCTGACCAACCAACAGCCGGTACAGGGTTTTTCAGCCGTATTGAACGGCCCCAGCACCGGCAGCTACGTCGTGATGACCGACAACGGTTTTGGCGCCCAAGGCAATTCGGCCGACACGCTGCTGCGCCTGTACACCGTGCGGCCCGACTTCAAAACCCGCAGCGGCGGCATGGGCACAGTATCAGCGGCCAACTGGGCCAGCGGTCAGGCGCAAGCATCTTTTGACGCGGCCAGCCGCATCACGCTGTCTGACAGCGACTCACGCTTGACCGGCTTCAACATCCAGGCCAACCACAGCAACTACTACAACAACCCGGCCAACGTGGCCGTGGATGCCAGCATCCGCAGCGGGCGGCTGCTAACCGGCGCTGATTTCGACATCGAATCGGCACGCAAGGACAAAAACGGCAACCTCTGGTTCGGTGACGAGTTCGGCCCTTTCTTGCTGAAGACCGACGGCAGCGGCAAGGTGTTGAAAACCGAGGTGTCGCTGCCTGGCGTGTTTGCACCGCAAAACCCATACCGCGGGGCCACCCCGGCCAACCTGCCTTCATCGGGCGGGTTTGAGGGCATGGCCATCAACCCCGCTGGCGACCGGCTGTACACGCTGCTGGAAGGCACTGTGGCGGGCGACCCCACCAAGACGCTGCGCATCAATGAATTCAGCATCGACAGCGAAAGTTATACCGGCGCGCAGTGGCGCTACAAGCTGGAAGGCGCGGGCACGGCCATTGGCGACATGACGGCCATCAACGACCATGAGTTCTTGGTCATCGAACGCAATGGCGGTACAGCCACGTCGGCACTGGCCCCGTTCAAGAAGATCTTTCGCATCAACATCAACCAGCTGGACGCCGACGGCAATGTGCTGAAAACCGAGCTGGTGGACCTGATGAACATCGCCGATCCCGACGACCTGAACGGCGACGGTCTGCTGACCTTCACCTTTCCCTTCGTGACCATCGAAGACCTGTTGATCGTGAACCCCACCACCCTGCTGGTGATCAACGACAACAACTACCCAGGCACCGGTGGGCGCGTGGCCGGTGTGTCTGACAACACCGAGTTCTTGATGCTGTCGCTGAACAACGCCGTGCCAGAACCCGGCACCTGGGGGTTGGCGGCTTCAGCCTTGCTGATGGCAGCGGCGACACGGCGTTCGCGGGGCTGACACCGCAGTGCGGGTTCAGAGGCTGGGTGTCACCGTAGTGTCACTGCGGTTTCGTCGTCATGTCATGCGCCAGGCGGACACTGCATCACATGAACGGAACTCAGACCAGCCCGCAAGTTTCCAGACCAGAGCGCCACGCACCATGGCCCTCGGCAGCAGCGCTGCAAACGCCGGCGACGCACCAGCTGCCACGGCTGCAAGCCACCTGGGCACGGCATGCTGATGAGGTGGCCGCCGCGCAGCGCTTGCGTTGGCGCGTTTTTGCCACCGAGATGGGTGCCCGCCTGCGCCCCCCGCCGCTAACCCCACCCGGTCTGGACGTGGACCTTTTTGATGCCCACTGCGAACATCTGCTGGTGCGCACGGCTGAAACGGATGACGCCCCCAGCGAAGTGGTGGGCACCTACCGTGTGTTGACGCCCGGTGCCGCCAAGCACGTGGGCGGCTACTACAGCGAAACCGAGTTTGACCTGCTGCGTTTGGCGCACCTGCGCCCGCAGATGGCAGAACTGGGCCGGTCGTGCACTGCGCCGGGTTGGCGCCAGGGCGGCGTGATGCTGATGTTGTGGGCGTCGCTGGGCAGCTTCATGCAGCGCAACCGCATCGAAACCGTGATGGGTTGCGCCAGCGTACCCATGTTTGATGGTGGGCAACTGGCCGCCAACTTGTGGCACGCCCTCAAGACCGAACATCTGGTGTCTGCCGACGAACAGGTGCGCCCGCGCTTGCCGTTGGCGGTGGACCGCTTGCGCACCGGCTGTTCAGCCGAACCACCGGCTTTGATCAAGGGCTACATCAAGTGTGGCGGCCGTCTGCTGGGCGCACCCGCCTGGGACCCCGAGTTTGGAGTTGCCGACCTGCCCATGATGTTGCGCCTGGTGGACCTGCCGGGTGCCTACCGCAGGCGTTTTATCGGCAATTGAAAACGCGCCGCTGCGCGCATGCCACGCAGCGTGTACCGGCTGCCCGGTCAGAGGTTCTCGTTGCACATCACGGTGTGCAACAGCACCTGGAATTCACCATTGCGCAGGCGCCGCCGCAGCCACCAAACAGCGCTGCTGCGCACCGGCCAGGTCTGCGCCACACCGGCCAGCAAGTAGGCCGCAGCCAGACCGAGCGTGGGTTGGTGGCCGACCACCAACACCGGTTCTTTGGCGTCGGGCCACCGAGCCGCGTGCAGCAAACCTTCGGTTGAACCTTCTGGCCCCAGGGCGGGTACCAAGCGGTACTTCCTGCCCAGCGCGTCGGCCGTGAGCTTGGTGCGTAGGGTAGGGCTGACCACTATCCGCGTCGTTTCTGGCAGGTGCTGCTGCAACCACTGCCCCATCTGACGCGCCTGCCGTTCGCCCTTCTTGGTCAATGGGCGCTCGACGTCGGGCACACCCTCCGTTTCATCAACGGCATCTGCATGACGCCAAAGGATCAAGTCCACACTGTGCCGCTTTGCTGCCGTTGGTTTGCCTGTTACGTTCGCCGCACGCCAATTCTCAACCCTGCCGCCTACCCTGCTGAAGACCATGCGGGCGGTGTTGCTGCAGTGACAGGACGCAACCGCGTTGGCGCGATGAGGGACCGCGCTGAGCGCCCAGAGGGCACGGGTAATGGCTCAACACCCACCATCGCGTCCGATTCTGGATGCACTTCAGCACCCAGGCCACGCAGCCAGCTGGCCAGGCGCGCCGGGCCATGAAGCAGCGTGCAGCCCAGCAAGTTTTGCAGCAGTTCATCAACGGGCCGGCTCATGCCCTGCGCGTGCGCCCAACGCAACGGCAAACTGGCCGCGTCAGGCAGATGGCCGATGCGACGCGGCAGTGCCATGCCGGCATTCATCGAAGCCCGACACAGCTGGCTGCGCAAGGGCAGGTCGTGTGGGTCTTGCAGCAGCGGTGGCAGGTTGGTAATGACCTGCCGCACGGCCTCCAGGGCCAGTGTGTGGTTCAGGGGGTCACAGGGGGGGCTCCACAAAGCCGCCAGGCCGTTGGCCAAGGCTTGCAGCGCCGCCCGCCTGGTGGCGTCGGCTGGGCAGGTTGATGTCAACCACGGGTCTACATACGCGCGCTCAGCCCAAGCCAGGCCCTCGTCGACCACCTGGGTCTGCACCTCCGCCCCTTGCCCATCGGCCAGCGTGGCCCAGCGCAGCACTTCTTTGCCGGTGCCGGCTGTGGTGGGCACCAACCACAATTCAGCGCGGCACCGCAGGGGCCAGGACGCGTCGTTCGACAGCGCAGCGGTCAGTTTGTCGAAGCGGTGTCCCTCGGGCTGCGCGCGCAGCAACTTGGCCAGGTCCATCGTGGCGCCGCCGCCCAGGCCCACCAACACGGCGTCGGGGTGGGCTTGCAACAAGGGCCACAAACGCTGCGCCAGTCGGCG